>CAKQBC010000213.1 GCA_934215995.1 uncultured Bacillus sp.
ATGCGCTTTTTGCTGAATCTATTCGTTTGCATTGCTTAACTCTGCGTATCCTAGCCTTTGACAGCGAATGCCGCGACTTCTTTTTGTACGTCCTGCAGAATTTTTTCGCATTGTTTCACTAATGTAGGCGGGAAATGCTCGCCTTCACCATATTCCAAGCCATGGGGGTAGTAGTGTTTCCCTAATATCGGGGTGAGCAGCTTGATTTCGGCCCTATGCGCCCCGACATCGCCTTCTGTTGCATAGCCTTGTACCCGAAGATAATATGTACCTTCCTTCAATTCAAATTTACGATCGTAACTGACACGCTCGTAATCCCATTGTTCCGCGCGTATCAAACCATGTTCCGCCATTACTTCATCCAACCGGTTTAGGTCGCCAGTAAAGCTTTCTATACCTGTGTTTTCGAATCTCACAAGCAATCCCTCCCATATAAGTCCACCTAGGAAATGTGAAAATCAGCATCATCTAAAATATTCTATAATATGCTAAAATTTCCTCTCGTTTTATAATAGTATGAAATTACCTATCTTGCAACGAGTAGATGTTCCAGTATTTGTTTTTTCACAAAAGATTCATCAGCCTGCATTGAGAAATACAGGAAGTGTACCACATATGTTTTCTGTCTCTATCAGAAACTCTGATGGAAGGGGAGGCGCTGCTTTAAATGAGAGAAGTGGCATCGCTGGAGGAGGGAAACAGTAAATTAGGCTATGAATGGGCAGAAAAGGGGAGTGCAGTGCTTTTACTTAAGGTAAACAGACCTGTTGTATATGAGGGAGAAGCTCTTAAACATGAAAACTAAAGCTTTTCTTTTGTTATTGGAATGTATGAAAAAACGTGGTCCCTAGGCCACGTTTTTAATTACAATTGATTTTCCAATTCTTCAAGCTGTTCTTTGAAAGATAGCAGATTGGATAAATCTTGTTTCTTTTTGACGTTGAAGTGTTTGTCTGCCTTGCATAAAAAACAGCTGCAGCTAAGATTATATTTTGTAAAGCGGCCTGGCTGACGGAATAACTTACTGTCGGAAGCCAGTTCCTGCAAGGGCAGATCCGGATAGAGATTCGAATACACCCTGCTTCGGCGGCGGATGATCCGCTTTCGGTGATGCCGGTAATAAGCTCTTGAACGATTTTTCATTGTAAGCACACACTCCCTTGAATGGACGTCTGCCTGCAAAGGTTCAAGGGAATATTCCTTTACAGGCAGACTATTTTGCGTGCTTCAACTGAATCCGCCCGTTCGAAGCTGGGCATTTCTTTAATAGTCTTTATTTTCACAGGAATCCCTCCTTTCTGATTATACAAATTGGAACCTATTCCTGGCAAAAGAGGTGATTCGTATTGAAAGGTTTGAAAAGAAAGGATATAAACACCATAGGCATGATAGAACATGACAGGAAAAAAGATAGGGAAATGTTAAAATCCGCGTCCTAAAAAACTATGTGTTATAATATCAATAATTTATAGGGTTATTATTTTTTTGAGAGGAGAGAGAATCTCTGAAAATTCTAGGGAAAACTATATTATTGGCTGCAATTGCCTTTTTGGTCAGCATATATTTCTTCGATTCGGAAGAAAAGACAGATAAAAGTGAAAAAACAACGGAACAGTCCTCCGAAAATATGACATTGAATGAGACGGCCGAAAATAATGAGGTTCCTTCGGAAGGCTTGGCTATGTTGATCGGCAAAGATGTTTCCGAATTGGTATCTTCATTTGGTGAACCAAGCAGGAAAGATCCATCCTCTTATGGATATGAATGGTGGATCTATAATCAGAATGGCTCTGCTTATATGCAGGTGGCAGTAAGAGAGGATACGGTAGTTTCCTTATATGCCATAGGCAGCGAATTGAATCTGAGCCCATTTGAAATTGGCCAGCCAGTTAATGCATTGCATCAGAATTTCCAGATGGAATCAACAATTGATTTAGAATGGGATGGCAATTCATATCGCTTTGAGCTTTCTGAGGAGGATATGGGGGTGAAGCCATTATTGAAGATTGGCGAAACGTATGCACAGGTGTATATTGATAAATTTGAAGGGACTGTATCCAGCGTCCGCTTCATGGATGCAGAAACCTTAATTGCCCACCGTCCTTATGAGCTCTTTTACCGGGGGGAAATACCGGCTGAACGGACGCTGACGGACGAAGAGTGGGAAGCGGTTGATGAAGGGAACGAAAAACAGATTTTCGATATCACTAATGTATTCAGGGAACGCATGGGCCTGGAAAAGCTGGAGTGGAGTGAAGATGCGGCACAAGTTGCACTCGGGCACAGCATAGACATGCACCGTGAAGGTTACTTTTCACATGAATCCCCAGCCTATGGCGATCTCGGCGACCGATTGAAGAACGGGAGCGTCAAGTATACGATGGCGGGCGAAAATATTGCAGCAAAGTATGTGGACGGCATTGCCGCTTTTGAAGGATGGCTGAACAGCAAAGGCCACAGAGAAGCCCTTTTGAATCCTGACTTCACACATTTAGGTGTCGGTGTATACCAAAAATACTATACACAAAACTTCATAAAGACATTGTGATTTCCTGCAGAATGTTCCCTTGTAAAACGGGTATGAAACCTCGCTTTTCAAGGGAACTTTTTTGTTTTTTTACGGAGTCTCGATTTTTTGCATAAGTTTCTTAGGTCCCGGGCTTTTTGCTATAGTCCGGCCATATTGATTAATATCCGGGACTCCGCTGAAGTTCCATTTCCCGGGCGGGGGAGTCACCATCTGAACAAAGAAGCATATGCTGATATAGGCGAATTATACGTTATATAGGCATGGAGGTGTGGAAAGTGTCTGCTGGTAATCACTCTATGGAAGCATTCAAACTATTTGTCAGGAAGCATCCTTCTTTGGTAATGGAGGTGCGGCGCGGCATCTATACCTGGCAGGAAATTTATGAGGATTGGTACCTGCTCGGGGAAGACAATCCGGTATGGCAGGGATACAGGAGCGGTGAGGAAATAACGGGACCGCCGGAAAGCAAGGAAAAGAAGGAGGAAATGGAGAGAGCGGCATCCTTGTTTGAATCCTTGAAGAATATGGACGTCCAAGCGATGCAGAAGCATGTATCGACCTTAAGCAATGCTCTCGGAACCATTTCGGGGGTTATTTCGCAATTCCAGGGCTCTGGAGCGGAAGAAAAGAAACCTGAGAAAAAACAGCAGAATCCATTTGTGAATAGGAAAGATTAGGGACGGGGGAATATTCATGAGGCAGGATATCTACGGGTGGATCAGCAGCAATGAGGATTATCTTAAGTTTTTGAGGCTGCAGCCTATGTGGTACAGGCGATTGACGAGAAACCCGCATGAAGCGGAAAAACTGGGGACGGAGGCTGTCTATCATTTTGAGAAATCCATTCCTCACAGGGTAGGGAAATTGTCAAACGGCGTACAGGTGGCAAATATGATGCTTGGCATGCTGCAGTCAATGAACTCTAAATAAACGCTTGTCGAAAAGGCAGCAGAAGCTGTTTCGTTTAACAATATTTTTATTTCATGCAATTACGTGATAAAATGTGGAAGGAGGTGTATTGAATGCTTGCTACTATGGAGAGAATGGAAATTCTTGATAGTGCAGAAGAACTTGCGCAAATGGTGTTATCATCAGATATAGGTGAGAATTACTTTATATCTTTAAATAGATTGCAGAATGACAGAGAAGCTCAGGAGAAAATTGCCGCCTTCGCCAAAATGAAGGAACGCTTCGAAGAGGTTCAGAGATTCGGAAGATACCATCCGGATTATAAAGAAGTGAACCTGGGTACCCGTACATTGAAGAGGGAAATGGACATGCATCCGACTGTGGTTTCTTTCAAGCAAGCTGAGAGTGCCCTTCAGGGAGTTCTTGACCAGATTAGCGGAATCATCGCAAATGCCGTGTCACCCCATATTAAGACGCCTGCAGGCAATCCGTTTTTTGATAGCGGGTCGTGCTCGTCGGGCGGGTGCGGAAGCGGCGGAAGCTGCGGTTGTTCATAAAAGGGAGACTGCCGGAACATCCAGGCAGTCTCTCTTTCAGTTTGTTTGGCATTAGGTCGGTGGTCAATCGATTTATAGCCTGTAAGACTTCCGGCGTGCGCATTCGGAAAGGAACACTGGCTCATAAAAGCCTGGTGCAGTCATCACACAGGTTGCCGCAGCAGAACATTTTTTCCTGGGGAACATAAAAACGATGCCTGAAAACGAGTGTTGCCTGGTCCTTGCGCACAAATACTGTTTCACTGTGCAATCTTTTGCCCTTCATGGCAAAGGCAGAAGCGTGTTTTATCGTTTGGATGACCGATTCAGGGGGTATTTCTGCGTCTATGCAGGTCACCCTCAAAAAGGGGATGCCGGCATATTTTTTGTGTTCCGCATGCTTATATTCCCCGCATTCCTCCAGTTTCTCCATGAAAACCATCCAGACGTTCTCCAAGTCCATTCGTTCCAGCGCTCCTTTCATGCTGCAGGGTGAGTTTGGCAGGTTCGTGTTGTAAGGCAATAAATATCTATGCTACACTATTTATAAATCTTTATTAGGGGAGTACTATCATGTTGGGTGCAAGACAAGGGATCATTGCTTATGTACATACATTAAAGCAAGTGAAGATGCTGAGAAGATTCGGGAATATCCACTATGTTTCCAAGAAGTTGAAATATGTCGTTCTGTATACCAATATGGAAGATGTAGAGTCGACAGTGGATAAATTAAAAACGTATTCCTTC
>CAKQBC010000214.1 GCA_934215995.1 uncultured Bacillus sp.
TCGCTGAAGCCCGCGGATTTCCGCCTGCCCGGAAACTGAATAAAGCAAAAAACGATAACAATACAGGTTTTCGGCTTTGCAATCCCTGTATTGTTATTGTATGCAATTCGTTACTGAACGTTTTCCCTTTGCAGTTTGGACCACTCTTCAAATTCTTCTGTGGTCATAAGGACTTCTCTCGGGCGGCTTCCCCGGTTTTCAGAAACGATTCCCTGGCTTTCCATCATATCAATGATCCTGCCTGCACGTGAATAGCCGATATGAAAGCGCCTTTGTAAGCTCGATGTTGAGGCAGTATTCTGATACACAACAAATTCACATGCCTCAAGGAACAAATCATCCGTCTGTTCCGGGATATTCGCTTTTGAAAGCAAATCCTCCTGTACGAATAGATAATCTGGTTTCTGTTCCATTTTTACGAATCCGACGATCTTTTCAATCTCTTCATCATCTACATACGTCCCCTGTAAGCGGACTGTTTTTGAAGAGCCGTTTTCCATAAACAGCATATCGCCACGGCCCAACAGTTTTTCCGCTCCGCTGCTGTCTATGATTGTCCGTGAATCGATCTGGGACGATACAGAAAAGGCGATCCTTGTCGGTATATTCGACTTAATCAGGCCGGTTATTACATCCACCGATGGCCTCTGAGTCGCCACAATCATGTGTATCCCACATGCCCTTGCCTTCTGGGCAATCCGGCATATCGATTCCTCCACATCGGCAGGCGACATCATCATCAGATCGGCCAACTCATCAATAACAATCAAAATATACGGCAATTTATCATTATATTGCTTGTTTTCTTCAGCTTTCTGGTTAAAGCGGCTTATATCCCTCACACCGGTATGGGCAAACAACTCATATCTTCTTTCCATTTCCTCAACAGCCCATTTCAATGCGGCTGTAGCAGCTTTGACATCTGTAATGACAGGGCTGACCAGATGCGGAATTGAATTGTAAGGTGCCAGCTCCACTACTTTCGGGTCAATCAACAGAAGCTTCACTTCCTGGGGAGTTGCCTTATAAAGCAAACTGATCAGCATTGTATTGATGCAAACGCTCTTGCCCGAACCTGTGGCTCCGGCAATAAGCCCATGCGGCATTTTACGGAGGTCCGTTACAATCGGCGCCCCCGTAATATCCAGGCCAAGCGCCACCGTCAATGGCGATTCGCTTTCAATGAAAGCTGTGCTCTCCAATATCTCCCTCAAAAATACAGCTCTTGAATTTCTGTTCGGAATCTCTATGCCGATTGTATGTTTACCTGGTATGGGAGCTTCCATACGGATATCCCTTGCAGCCAGGCACAGTTTTATATCATCAGCCAGGTTTGTTATTTTATTCACCTTGACTCCCGGATCCGGCTGCACTTCAAATTGTGTTACCGCCGGTCCTTGAGTTGCATTTACCACTTTGGCCCGCACATTGAAATTATGCAATGTTTCATTCAGGATTACTGCCTGCTGCTGCAGCCATTCCTGGTCACTTTCGCTCTTTATAGGATCGCTGAGCAGACGTATATCCGGGAATTGATAAAATGGTTCCTCTTCTGCATACATCTCCTCGCCCGGCATGTCAGACTTCTCCTCTACAAGCGTATGCGATTGGACTATATCATTATTCACAGTTTTTTTTTTCGCAGCTGAATCCCATTTTTCTTTGTCCTTTGATAGCATCAAGACATTGAATGGAATGCATTTTTTCTCTCGCTCTTCTATCCCTGTTGTTTGATCTGCTTCAATGCCCGTTGCATCATCTTTCGCTTGTTCATGTAATTCTGTATCTGTGATATACGCAATATCTGTTTCTTGTTGGTCGCTGTTTGCTGCCGCATTTGTGGCAGGCAGCTCCTCTTCAGGACATTCTCCTATGCCTGGCAGATCGGATTCATCAACAATTCCCCCAACAATAACCGGTTCTGTTTGCATAACTTCCTGCTCCATCACAATATCTTCACGCTTGCAGAAGTCAGGTTCCTCTTCCTCTTCAACCTTGATAGGAACGCTTTCTGCAGGCTCATGTTCGCTGTGGCCATAGTCAACCGTTTCTTCAATAGAATGGTTTCTCTCATCTGAAACACTTTCTGTCTGCTGTATACCCCATGTATGTGATTCCGGGTTTTCTGGGGTTTTCTTTTCGATCGTGGATTCCTTTTCGGCAAACTCCAGAACAGCCGCTTCCTCTGAAATATTCAAGTCTTCAGTGACAGTGAACGCGGCTTTCTCGTCCTGGTGATTTCTCTTCTGCTCTTTCCTCAGGATGGCCGGTACGTCTATGCCGGCCGGGGATGAAAGAGAATCCGTTCTGCTTTCGTCAAGCGTATAAACGGTCTGATGCGTTTTGACAGGCCTCTTTTGGAAGCCATAAACCGGCGATGGGATATCGCTTAATTTGAATGGCCGTTTTTTTTCAAAGTCAGAGTTTACGGATGGCCTCGCAGCTTGTTTAGCTGCTGTAACAGGGGTATGTACCCTTCTCTCGCGCGGAGCCCTCTCCACTGCCTGATATTTCTCACGCCTCGGCTCCCTTGGTGCGGGACGAACATCTTCCCGCCTCTTTTTCTCCTTTACCAAGCTTCGGTCAGGAATGACAGGGAACCTGAAATTTCCTTTAGGATATTGAAAAGAAACCTCTGCATTAATTTCATCCGAATGCCTGTATGGGTCATCAAGCCGCTCCGCCTTCCTCGGCTGAGGATTTGGCTGTACAGGAGTTTCAATTTGTTTATTTTTGAAATACTTGCTGTCTTTTTCAGTCGTTACCCTGATTCCTTTTTGCTTCAGTTTATCTATATCCAAACTTTCACTATCGTCAATAATGATTTCTTCAATTTCATACTCTTCATCTGGCTTCAGCCATTTTGATATGTTTTTAAGCCACTTCAAATCTATCACTCTCTCTAGGACTATTACTTTCCTATATATTTTAACAGTATTTTAAATAATATCGTAGCAGTAATGGGATTTTAACAAATATATTATATATTGTCATTTTTCCTCCCAATTCTTTTCTTATTTACAATCTGAAATTTGCTTCCCCGGCAGCTTTATGGCCGTTTTGGGAAAACGAAAAAGACCTCCCATCTCTGAATACCCATATGCCGTGCTTCTGTAACATACGAGTTCCAATACAGGAAGTCTATTATTTATTTCTATATTTGAATGGTTAATCCCTTTTTTTGTTTTTCCCCAGAATAAAAATCGGTTCAAGCTCGCCGTCTTCATACAGGAATGATAAAGCTGTAATCGGGATATGGCCATTTGAGAAAAAGCTCATGGCCATTTGGGCAAGAACATCATAGCCAGTGTTGTTCTGTATATCGGCTATGATGCATACATCGCCATGGGGAACCGCAACTGCCATATCCCCGCTTATTTCCCTCCTCATATCCTTAAGCCAGTCCTTATTGAGGATTTTGCTTGCATCATATCCGTCTTTAGTCGAGATGAAATAAAACGTATTGCCTGCAACTGTATCGCTCGACGCCTTTGTCGACAGCTTCAACAGGTTATTCATGGCAGCAGATTTAATGGCCTCTTGCCTCCAGCCCTTTTCTTTGCAGACTTTTTCATCCAGAAGGCGATAGGTATTTCCAAGATCAAGTGCATAATAGATTCTTGTCTCTGCCGTATGCTCATCTGCCAGGAAGGGAATGCCCTCCTTGGACTCGGCAGGAAAGGATGTGCTCCTGATCACCGGGAAGATATGTTCCTCCCAATTTTCCGGTGCCGCTTCGCCGCTCATCGCCCCTATTGCTTCCGTAACATAATAGACAGTTTCATCTATCGCCTGCTCCAAGTTCATCTCTGCCTTGGCTACTAACGGCGGGAGCGATATGGTTACGCCTTTGTTCGTATTTTTATCCTCAATCCGCAATTCATCCTTCTTGGAATCATAACTAAGCCGGCGAGTCGGATCTTCGAGTCTTTTCGTTAATAATTCTTTTATCTTTTTACTGTTAATTTTCATTGGTATTCTCCTTGCGTTAAACGCATTCCTGATGCCGCTGTGCAAGCAGACACCTTATTACAGCGACTGCAGGAATCCGACAATTTCTTCTTTTGTCTTTCTGTCTTTGCTGACGAATCTGCCTGTTTCTGCCCCGAATGAAAAGGCAATGAAGCTAGGAATGCCGAATACATCATTTTCAACGCACAGGTCGATAAATTGATCGCGGTCCACATATACGAATGTGTAGTCGGAAAAGTCGGCTTCCACTTCCGGCATGAACGGCTCGATTACCCTGCAATCCGGGCACCAGTCAGCTGAAAATAAGAAAACAACCTTCCCGTTTTCTTTCAGTTCCTTGTATTGCTCTTCACTATTTAATTTAATCATAATTGTTTCTCCTTTTATCCAAGTCGTCCCTATTCATGGCAGGCACGTTTGATTCCCCATCCGAAAAACCTTCAAGGACGCGCTGCATGGCTGGCTTTAATCATTATGAAATATCATAGCAAATTTTACAGCCTGAACCAACCTTTAAGAACTCTTCCTTCCTGTCGAATTGTTGGAACTGGTATTGTTTTACTATGAAATTTACTTTACAATAGATAGAAAATTACTATTTTTACAAAAATTACAATTAAGGATGGTACTATTGTCATGCGAACTATTAAAGCAAAAATCCTTTTGATCCTTTTTATGACAATTGCCGGCATTGCCATCTTCTCAGTCTTAAACATTCTTTCAAACAAGCTGAATGAGGA
>CAKQBC010000215.1 GCA_934215995.1 uncultured Bacillus sp.
CAAAATACATGCCTGCCTGGACAGGAATGTATCTGTGGTCTCTCGTAATCTCCAACCTGGTTATTAACTTGTTGCTTAGTATACCATTTTCCCGGCGGCTTTTACAGCAAGCCGCTCCGGTTTAGCAATCTATTTGAATGTCCTTGTGCTGGCGACTGCTTTTTCCCAGCCATCGATCAGCTTTTTGCGGTCTGCCTCTTCCATTTTCGGCTCATACGATTTGGCGATTGCCCATTGCGCGGCAATTTCTTCCTGGCTGTCCCAGAAGCCGACTGCCAGCCCGGCCAGATATGCCGCTCCAAGAGCTGTCGTTTCATTCGTTGCGGGAATTTCAACCGGCACATTAAGGATATCGCTTTGGAATTCCATCAGGAAGCTGTTTTTGACCGCTCCGCCGTCGGCGCGCAATGTTTTCAAAGCGATGCCTGAATCTTTCTCCATTGCATCGAGCACAGACTTTGTCTGATACGCCAAAGATTCGACTGTTGCCCGGATGAAGTGGTCTTTTGTTGTTCCTCGGGTCAATCCGAACACAGCTCCCCTTGCATCACTGTCCCAATATGGTGTTCCAAGACCGACGAAAGCAGGCACAACATAGACACCATCAGTCGAATCAACGTTGCGGCAGTATGCCTCGCTGTCAGCGGCATCCTTGATCATGCGCATGCCGTCGCGCAGCCATTGAATCGCTGAGCCAGCCACGAATATGCTGCCTTCAAGGGCATATTCTACCTTGCCGCCGAGCCCCCAGGCAAGCGTTGTCAGCAGGCCATGCTCCGATTTCACCGGGGTATCCCCTGTGTTCATCAGCATAAAACAGCCTGTTCCGTATGTATTTTTGGCCATTCCTTTTTCAAAGCAAGCCTGGCCGAAAAGGGCGGCTTGCTGGTCTCCGGCAACACCTGCGATCGGTACCTCTTCACCGAAGAAATGATAATCGACAGTAGTGGCATAGATTTCTGACGAAGGACGGACTTCAGGAAGCATCGATTTCGGAATATCGAGGATCGCCAGCAATTCATCGTCCCATTTCAGGTCGTAGATGTTGTACATCAGCGTCCGTGAAGCATTGGAGTAGTCAGTCACATGGGCTTTCCCTCCTGACAGCCTCCAGATCAGCCATGTATCGATGGTGCCGAAAAGCAGTTTTCCGTCGTCCGCCAATTCCCTGGCTCCTTCAACGTTATCAAGGATCCACTTTACTTTTGTCCCAGAAAAATAAGCATCGATCAGCAGCCCTGTTTTGGAACGGAACAGCTCTTCGTGGCCCTGCTGCTTAAGTTCATCACATATATCGCTCGTCTGGCGGGATTGCCATACGATTGCATTGTAGACCGGCTTGCCGGTTTCTTTATTCCAGACTACTGTCGTCTCGCGCTGATTCGTGATTCCTATCCCTGCGATATCACGGGCGGAAACGCCAGATTCCGTCAGGCACGTCGCAATGACAGCGAGCACCGACCCCCATATTTCATTGGCATTATGCTCCACCCAGCCGGCTTTCGGGAAATGCTGCGTGAATTCCTTCTGGGCGCTGTGCACGATTTCCCCTTTTTTATTGAAAAGGATTGCCCGGGAACTGGTTGTCCCTTGGTCAATCGATAGAATATAGTTTCCCATTATATGTATCCCCCATCTGTGATTCTATTTACTTACCAATATCGTTTTCTTCCATATGTATTTTAGTTTACGCCGCTTTAGACACACGAGTTTCCGCTTCATTGCCTTTCGGGCCTATTGCATAAGCCACTCCAAGCACTGAAACGGTGACGGCAAGGACAACCCAAAACTCGGTTGTCATCGTATTATTGAAAGCCGCTTTATGGAACAATGCCCCCAAAGAACCTCCAAGGATCGGGCCGACTACAGGTATCCAGGCATATCCCCAATTGGAAGGGCCTTTCCCGGCAATCGGCAGGATTGCATGCGCGATACGCGGCCCAAGGTCGCGGGCAGGGTTGATGGCATATCCCGTCGTTCCTCCCAGTGACATTCCGATTACGACAATCAGCAGGCCGACTGCAATCGGATTAAGTCCTTCCGTGAATTGATGCGCCCCGATGAACTGCAGGCCAAGAAGCAGGACAAATGTACCGATGATTTCACTGAGCAGATTCGAAAATGTATGCGGGATCGCCGGGCCTGTAGCGAAGATGCCAAGCTTTGTCCCCTGGTCTTTCGTAGCTTTCCAATGCGGCAAATATTGAAGAAAGATAATAGCTGATCCAAGTATAGCACCAATCATCTGTGCAATTATGTATGCCGGCACATCGCTCCAAGCGAAGTCGCCTGTCCAGGCAAGCCCGATTGTCACAGCCGGATTCAAATGCGCGCCGCTTATGCCGCCGACAGCAAAGACGCCCATCGTCACGGCAATCCCCCAGGCTGCCGTAATAACGACCCAGCCGGCATCCTTCGCAAAGGATTTCGTCAAGTTGGCCCCGGCGCAGACTCCAGCTCCAAATACGATCATAATCATTGTTCCCAATACTTCTCCCCAAAACGGTGTCACTTTTACCACTCTCCTCTGATTCTAGCTGCAAGGCACAAAAAAGGAGACCAGGAAATCCTGCATCCCTCAAAAAGGGATCAGTTTCTACTGTGTCTCCATCTCGGCCACATTTATTAACTTATTAAAAATTATAAAATAAGCTGAAAACGCTGTCAAACAGATTTGGCGCTTTAAGAGAAAATCATGCTTTTTGCTTATAATAATCCCAAATTTCCCTTTTTGACGTGGTGATTGCGGCTGCACCGGCATCCTCTGCGCTGCGGATCAGCCCGCCTGCAAGAATGGGTTTATTGAAACGCGCGGAAACCTCTTCTATCATTTCCGGCACGAAGCCCGGCAAAACTTCTATATAATCCGGCTCTGTCTTTTCGATGATCCGGTAGCTCCGCTCAATCGCATGGCTGTCGAGCATAAAAATCCGGAGCACGGAAACAACTCCGTTCTTTTTGGCCTGATTTATGACGCTCCCTTTTGTCGATATGACCCCGTAAGGCTTGAATTCCTGGCACAGGTACTCAGTCCCATATTCATCATTCCTCAGCCCATGGATCAGGTCGATATGGTACAGCAACTGTTTATTCGCTTCTTTCGCCATCTTTGATATGTATTTGATGCGGCCGATATGTGTCTCCAAAATAATCCCGGTTTCATATGGCGATTCGATGAATCTCTCGATGTCTTTCATGGAAGATATAGCCGGAATGATTCTTTGCTTCATATGTATCCCCTTACCCCTTGTTTGATTTACTGCTTGCAGTGCCAAGGATACACCTTTTCCTTCCGGCATTCCAGTTTCCGGCTTCCTTCACACCGCCAGTACGACATAAATCCACCCGACATGGAGCAAACCGACAATTGAATACAGGGCCACACACACGAACATCGAAAGCCGGAACCAGCCTTTTGTGCTGAAAGAATGGCAGATGCCCCATAGAATCAGCGGCAGTGCCAGCTTGCAGCCGTAAAACAAAAACCTGTCCGCCTGATACAGCCAATCCATCAATGGATTCCCTTCCGTTATATAGCCCGCCTGTAGCCCTGCATCCGTGGCCGCCGCATCAAAAAGGCACAGCAGGCATAAAAACAACATCCATTTTCCGTTCACCATTCCCGGCATCCAATTCACCACCTATTATCACTAGTTATAGAGAAAAACAGGCAGTCATATACCTTATCAAGCGAAATTTTATTGTGCAGCCGGCATGAACAGGACATAAAAAAGGACAACCGGGAGGGCTGTCCTTTTTTGCCTTATTAAAATTCCGCTCTTCCCGGTGTTCTTGGGAATGGGATTACGTCTCTGATGTTTGTCATGCCTGTGATATACATCAACAGGCGTTCGAAGCCGATTCCGAAGCCGGAATGCTTCGTGCCGCCGAATCTGCGAAGCTCCAAATACCATTGGTATTCTTCTGCATCCAATCCGAAGTCGGCCATTTTTTGCCTTAATTCGTCTTCGCGCTCTTCACGCTGGCTGCCGCCAATCAGTTCCCCGATGCCAGGCACCAGAAGGTCTGTAGCTGCAACTGTCTTGCCGTCCTCGTTGTTTCTCATGTAGAAGGCTTTGATTTCTTTCGGATAATCCGTCACGAATACAGGGCGTTTGAATACTTCCTCGCACAGGTAACGTTCATGCTCTGTTTGCAGGTCCGCTCCCCAGCTTACCGGATATTCGAATTTGTCGTTCACTTTCTCAAGCAATTCGATTGCTTCTGTATAAGTGATTGAACCGAAATCGGAAGTAAGTGTATTATGCAATCTTGCCTTCAGCTCTTTATCGATGAAGGAGTTGAAGAATTCCATTTCTTCCGGCGCGTTCTCTGTTACGTATTTAATGACATATTTGATCATGTCTTCCGCAACCTGCATCATATCATGAAGTTCAGCGAACGCCATTTCAGGCTCTACCATCCAGAATTCAGCAGCATGCCTTGTTGTGTTTGAGTTTTCCGCACGGAATGTCGGCCCGAATGTATACACATTGCGGAAAGTAAGCGCGAATGCTTCAGCAGGAAGCTGTCCGCTTACTGTCAGGTTCGTTTCTTTTTTGAAGAAGTCCTGTGTGAAATCCACTTCGCCTTCCTCGTTTTTCGGTACATTGTTCATATCAAGCGTTGTGACGCGGAACATTTCCCCGGCGCCTTCACTGTCGCTGCTTGTGATCAATGGCGTGTTCACATACACAAATCCGTTGTCC
>CAKQBC010000216.1 GCA_934215995.1 uncultured Bacillus sp.
CAGAGGCGAATAATCCTCGATCCACGTATGCACCGTTGCCGTTTCACCATAGCGCAGCGGCTTCTTGTACTTTATATTGACTTCCAGGACAGGAGAAACGACCCCTTCTTTTTCCATATCGCTGTAGTTGAACCCAAGATCCCGGACCAGCTGCGTCCGTCCCAACTCAAGCCAAACAAGATAGTTGGCATGGTAGACGACCCCCATTTGGTCAGTTTCCGCATATCGAACCTCAATCTCTCTTTTTGAAATAAGCATCTGTCAATTTCTCCTCCATGTTATGTATGTCCCTTTCATCATATCACTCCCGTCCCTTCCCTGCATGCATGATGCTATAATTGCATACTGTATGTTATTCAGAAGCAATGAAAAAAGCATGAAAATAGATTTCATGCTTTTTCGGCTTTATTCACCTTTTGTCTGGATGACCTGCGGGTGGTGTCCCGATTTGTCCGCCATTTGTCTGCCTTTATTATTTCCAGCATCCCTTGACTGTGTGCCTATGTGATTCGGCACAAAGGATTTGGAGTTTTTCTTCGGATTTCCCATGCAAAATCCCTCCTTACAGTAGTAGTTTCCACTGATGAAAGGATATCATGTATGGCTCACTCCGCTTTTTGAAGGTAACGTTTTTCCAGCTTTTCTTCGATTTTCTCAAGAGCGATTGCATCTCTCATCAGTTCCACTTTATTTTCCGCAACTAAATCAGCAAACGACATGTTTCTTCTTCTTTTCATTTTTTTCACCCTTTTCGGTTTGTTATGATTATTATTGTCAAGTATCTGATTTTTATGTCAGATTACAAAAATTTTATAAAATGAAACTTCAATTTAAGGTTTGTTCCTCTGATTAAAGCAATAAACCTGCGCACTTTATATGTATTACCTTAATGAACAACCCTTGAAACATAAACAAGGCTTGCCCAATCAACAGCTGGGCAAGCCATATAAAATATTGCTATGAAAATAAATTACATTTCCGCTGCGAACTCTTCAATCATGTCATAGTCCATTTCCCCGATGTACTTTTGCGTAATGATCCCTTCTTCATCAATGAAATACGTGGTCGGAATTCCCAAAACAGAGTAGTTTTTCATAGTTCTGTCTTCCTCATCCAACACGATTGGAAAAGTAAGCCCCAGACTATCGGCAAACCCTTTTACATCAGCATCAGGATCCGTACTGACGGCTATGACATTTACATCCGTATGATTGCCGTGAAACTTTTCGATTGCCGGCATTTCAGCCTTGCAGGGTTTACACCAGGTGGCCCAAAAGTTGAGGATGACTTTCTCCCCTTTCAAGTTTGAGAGCTTCACTTCGTTCCCTTCAATAGACTTTAACGCAAAATCAGGCGCCTTTACCCCTATTTTAAGACCCGGCGATTTATCCTCTTTTTCCTGATCCATAGCCTGGACTAACGCAAATCCAAGTAATGCCATCAACACCACACCTGAAATTACCTTTTTGACCATATTCATCCTCCTCATTCTCCCACATCCATTTTAGCCCATGGCACTCCAATACTCAACGGATTGCCTATATTGCCCCAAAATGTTCATATAGCTTAAATTAGGGAATTCCAGCCCTTTAATGCCGAACTGTTCTAAGGAAGGCTACGGTTTCAGAACTAATTTATCCCCTTTCATGCCATTCAGTTTTGTCTGATGGTATATGCCGTCTGCCCATGCTTCCAATTGATCATCATAATGCCTGCTCTTCACATGCCCTGATTGCCCGGGCCCAACAAGATGGCTTGCCTTCGTCAAATCGGAGAGGTCAGAAACGAACCGCCATGAGCCGCCATGATAGACAATGCCGTTTTCATTCACCGCAGCAGCCTGTACGGTAACGGCGCTGCCGTCGACCGGTATGCCCCCTTTGCTGTTGAAAATATATTGCAGCGGGAAGACACTTGATAAAGGATGGTTAAACCGTACTTGGTGATAATCGCCCCATTTCCATTCCTCCATATTGCCGCCTTCCGATTTTTCCAGTTCTGCAAGAACCCTTTTTAAGGAAGACGTGAGAAGTTCAGCAATTCCCCCTTGTTCTTTGACCCAAGGACCCGGCTGTCCTTCCAGGGCATCCATCAGGAGCCCGTCGGTTACGATCCGTTTCCCTTTAAACAATTCCAATGTTTCAGGCGGAATTGTTTCCTCAAACATCTCCGTCTGGATCATAGAAATCCATTGGTTAAAAATCATCGGTGCCGCTTCATTCCGATCATCATGGTAATTCCAATTCTCCAATATGCGGAGAGCCTTTTTTACTTGCTCATCTTCCTGGCTTCCCATTGCTTTAAGGAACCTTGGAATGAATTCCTGTGCCTGTAGATTCAGCGTATCCATCTGCAATGTTTGCATATCCTCGACAGTCAGCTTTGAACCTTCCCGAAGAACTTCCTGTATCCTCATCTGCCTGTAGGCTTGAGCCCATTGGTTGCTTATATGATAAGCATATTCATCAGAAATCACTTTATTATTGGCTGTTGAGATGAAGCCTTCTTTCGGATTCACGGTTCTCGGCAATTCATCATACGGGATAAAGCCCACCCACTCATATTCCCCTGTCCAGCCAGGAACCGGCAGCAAGCTGTCCCCTTTCTTGCGTATTGGTATGTTGCCATTGGCCTTGTATGCGATATTTCCCTTTTTGTCGGCAAACACAAAGTTTTGGGCAGGTGTATTGAAGTTCTGCAATGCCGCTTCGAACTCTTCCCAATTGGATGCTTTATTCATATGGAGGATCGCCTCAAGTTCTGCGGAAGGGTCATGTGCTGTCCATCTTAAAGCAAGGACTTCTTCTTTCCCGTCTGCATGTGCAAATTCCGATATGACCGGGCCATGCCTCGTGATGGTGACCTCGTAGTCGATTGCGCTTTCCCCTTTGACCTTGATCGGTTCCTTCACTACTTCCGCATCTTCCCATTTATCCATATAAAGAAATTGACTTGGGTTTTCCGGATTTCTTTTTTCAATGTACAGATCCTGGACGTCGGGCCCCGTATTTGTCACTCCCCAAGCGATCGATTCATTATGGCCGAGGATGATTCCCGGAATCCCGGCAAAAATGACTCCGCTTACGTTAACCGTCGGAGCCTCCAAATGCATTTGGTACCATACGGAAGGCGTCGCCAATGAAAGATGCGGATCATTGGCAAGCAGCGGAAGTCCGCTTGCCGTTTTCTTTCCGCTGACAACCCAATTGTTGCTCCCATTAAACTCCGGCGCTATCACAGCAGCCGCAAAGCTTTTACCGATATTAAGGTCTTTCTCGCTGATGATGTAAGGCGCATCCTCCGGATAGGAAGGGAAAAGATCATACGCCTTCTCTTCCGGGAAATGCTGAAGCAAGTAATGCCTGAACGCCTGGTCTTCCCAGTTCCCGCCGAGATCATATGCCATATACTTTCCGATGGTTAAGGAGTCCACTTCGCTCCAAGGTTCAGGCTTATACCCGAGAATGGAAAATTCCAAAGGCAATGTCCCTTTTTCTTCCGCTTCCTTCATGTATAGATTCACGCCTTCGGCAAACCATGAAAGGACTTGCTTCCCTTCCTCCGAATAGGCTGCAAATGATTTTTCAGCTGCGCTTCTGAGCCTTATTGTCCGGAAAAACTTATCATTGTCCACTGTCGATTCGCCAACTACTTCACTTAATCTCCCCGATGCCTGCCTTCTGCTCAAGTCCATCTGGAACAGCCTGTCCTGGGCTTGTATATATCCTTGCGCTATATATAAATCCCTCTCAGAGCCAGCTTTAATATGCGGGACGCCATTCTCATCCCTTATGACGGATACCTGCTTTTCAAGTGGCCTCAGTGTAACTTCCCCTTCTGTGACCGGCAAAGACCTTGCCGCAAAATAGTGGGCGCCAATAACTAATGCCGCCAAAAGAATGATTACAATGGCCGTACAATATAAAGCGGCCTTTTCCCACTTTCGCATCGGTTTCCTGCCAGGCTTCTGTTTTGCTAGAACTGTTTCCATCCGAATCCTCCTTTAGAGACTAGAAAAATGATTTTCGATTGTCTCCATACAATTCGGCATCAGGCGGGACTATCCTTCATTTTACAATCCAGGTTTAGGTCAACAGCGCAAAAAAGCATGCGAAATCATTCGCATGCTTTTTTGAACAGATCAACAGGCAAGGCTGTTGAATATTATGCTTGCTGGTTTTTCTTGGATTGCAGTTTGTCACGCAATACCATCGGAAGAATTCCTCCGTGGCGGTAATAATCGATTTCCACTTCACTGTCAAAACGAACAAGCACTTCGAATTCTTTTACATTTCCGTCTTCATCCGTAGCCGTTACTTTAAGGAAATCTCTCGGTTTTACAGACTCATCTACTTGGACATTGATTGTTTCTTTACCAGTAAGGCCAAGAACTTCAGCATTTTCGCCTTTTTTGAATTGCAATGGCAGAACGCCCATCAATACAAGGTTTGAACGGTGGATACGCTCGAAGCTTTCCGCGATAACAGTCTTGATCCCTAAGAGGTTCGTTCCTTTTGCAGCCCAGTCACGGGATGATCCCATGCCGTAATCTTTTCCTGCGATAACCATAAGGCCAGTGCCCTGCTCTTTGTACTTCATGCAAGCATCAAAGATGGACATGACTTCGTTCGTCGGCCAGTAAGTTGTGA
>CAKQBC010000217.1 GCA_934215995.1 uncultured Bacillus sp.
GCTTATGTGAATATCTTTAAACATCATACGTTATTCGCTACGGGGACAACCGGGAAAAGGATCACTGAGGCCACTGGCCTTCAGATTCACCGGTTCCAATCGGGACCGCTCGGAGGCGATCAAGAAATCGGTGCTAAGATAGCGCAGAACGAAATGGATCTTGTCCTTTTTTTTAGGGATCCTTTGACTGCCCAGCCGCATGAACCTGATGTATCGGCGTTGATGAGGTTATGCGACGTCTATTCAGTGCCGCTTGCTTCCAATATGGGAACGGCTGAAGTTCTGGTCAAGGGACTGGAAGCTGGCGCGCTTGATTGGAGAAAAGAAATTTAAAGGTGAGTAGAATATGACATGTAATATAGACATCCTTGCTTTTGGGGCACATGCCGACGATGTAGAAATCGGCATGGCCGGCACCATCGCAAAAGTGGCAGAATCAGGGGGGCGCGTCGTTATATGCGACCTGACCAAGGCTGAGCTGTCCTCAAACGGAACGGTAGAGACCAGATTGAAAGAAGCGGAAGAAGCTGCCGGAATACTCGGTGTGGCGGAACGTGTGAATCTGGGGCTCCCGGACCGGGGATTATACTTGAAAGAAGAGTATATAAAAAAGGTAGTTTCCCTGATCCGGAAATACAGGCCGGACGCAGTGTTTATGCCTTATGAAATCGACCGGCACCCGGACCACGGAAATTGCGCGCGCCTGGTGGAGGAAGCCTGCTTCTCAAGCGGCATCAGGAAATATGATGCAGGGGAGTGCAAGGATCCCCACAGAGTCGGCCGGGTCTACCAGTATATGATCAATGGCTTCCATAAGCCGGATTTTGTGGTCGATATAAGTGAACAGATAGAGAAAAAACAAGAAAGCCTGAAAGCCTATGAATCCCAGTTCAAGGGCAGCTACTATACACCTTTGGTCAATGATTATGTGGACAGTGTAATTGCCCGGGAAAAGATGATGGGTAAAGAAGCCGGAGTGGCATATGCGGAAGGCTTCATCAGCAAAAAACCTTTGCTGATTGAAATTGATAGATTAGGGGCGAAATAATGAAGTTGAATATAGGGATTATTTGTTATCCGACCGTCGGCGGTTCAGGTGTAGTAGCGACGGAATTGGGGAGGCTTTTGGCCGACCGGGGCCACAGCATCCATTTTATATCCAGCAGTATGCCTTTTAGGCTTAAAAAAATGCATCCGCGCATTTTTTTTCATGCTGTTGAGGTAAATCAATATTCAGTCTTCCAATATCCTCCATATGACTTGACGCTGGCAAGTAAAATAGCCGAAGTTGCTAAAAGGGAGAAGCTTGATATTCTTCATGCCCATTATGCCATTCCGCATGCCATATGTGCACTGCTGGCCAAGCAGATGCTCGACCAGGATATTAAGGTTGTAACAACACTGCATGGGACGGATATATCAATTCTAGGATGGGAGCATTCCTTCCAGCCGCTGATTAAATTCGGTATCGAGAAATCAGATTATGTGACAGCTGTATCAAATGCATTGGCCAAACAGACGATGGAGCTAATCAAAGCGGATAAAGAAATACATACTGTCTATAATTTCATTGATGAGAATGTGTATAAAACGAGGGAAAATCAATCATTGAAAAAGGAACTGGGACTTAACGACGAAAAGGTGCTGATCCATGTCTCTAACTTCCGTGAGGTGAAAAGAGTACAGGATGTTGTACATGTCTTCAATCTCGTTAAAAAAGAAATTCCTGCCAAGTTGCTTTTGGTCGGTGACGGGCCAGAAATGGGCATGATCTGTGAGTTGGTCGATCAGTTGGGCCTGCAGGATGATGTCCTGTTCCTCGGCAAGCAGGATAATGTGGAGGATCTGTATGCAATCAGCGATCTGATGCTGCTTCTGTCTTCGAAGGAAAGCTTCGGACTTGTGCTTCTTGAAGCGATGGCCTGCGGAGTTCCGTGCATCGGAACAGGCATTGGCGGGATTCCTGAAGTGATCGAGCATGGGAAAACAGGCTATATATGTAAGCTTGGCGATGTTGTGCAAATGGCGGACTATGCCGTCGGCTTGCTTAGGGATGATGAGCTGCATGCATCCATGTCGCAAGCTTGCCTCAACTCTGTCCATTCAAGATTTAATACAGAAACGATCATTAGCCAGTATGAGACTATTTATCGGAATCTGTTGGGAAACGGGGAACGAAATAATGAATGATACATTCAAAAAGGCGGTGCCCTTGCTTGAAAAGCTGGAGAAAGCGGGATTTGAGGCAGTGTTTGTCGGAGGTTCTGTCCGTGACCTGCTGATGGACCGGGATATTAATGACGTCGATATCGCCACTTCAGCTACCCCTTCAGAAGTGAAGGGGGTTTTCAGAAATACAGTAGATGTCGGCATCGAGCATGGAACGGTCCTTGTTATAGAAGAAGGAGAAGCATACGAGATAACGACTTTCAGGGCCGAAAGTGAATACGTCGACAATAGGCGCCCAAAAGAGGTTGTCTTTATCAGGACATTGGAGGAAGACCTGAAACGCCGTGACTTCACTATGAATGCGATTGCCATGGATCGGCAGGGACAGATCATTGACCCATTCAATGGCAGAGAATCCATCGAACGTGCAGTCATCGATACTGTCGGCGACCCGGATGAACGGTTTGGCGAAGACGCATTGCGTATGATGAGGGCGGTTCGGTTTGTAAGCCAGCTTCGGTTTGCGTGTACAGAACGGGTCGTAGCTGCGTTGGGACATAATGCTTCCCTTCTCGGGCATATCTCCGTAGAGAGAATCACGGCTGAGTTTGAAAAGACAATGCAGGGGCCTGCGGCTGCAGAAGCGCTGCAGCTGCTTGTCTCGACGGGCTTATACCGCTACTTGCCGGGAGCAGAAGACAAAAGGGAAGAATTCGGTGCCTTTCTGTCCAAAGACTGTTCCAGCCTGCATGCCATAGAGGAAAAATGGGCTGCCCTTTCCATATGCTTCGGATTGGACAAACAGCAAATGAATGATTTCCTGCGGAGTTGGAAACTTCCTGCAAAAAAAATGAAGGCAGTGAAAAATATCGCGGAAACATCGGGACGGGGCCTTTTTACCGATGACGTGGAACTGTTCACTGCTGGTCTGGAAACAATGGCAAGTGCCTGCAGAGTCCATCATGCGCTTGCAGGCAGCGACTGTTCCGAAAGCGTCAGACAGTTGACGGAGCGCTGGAACCGGCTGCCGATCCAATCGAAAGCCGAGCTTGCGGTAAACGGAAATGACCTGGCTGAATGGTGCGGCAAGGACAAAGGCCCATGGATTGGGGAACTGCTTGATTCAATCATTGCCAAGGTACTTGCCCATGAGGTGAAAAATGAGCGTGAAGCGATATACAAGGCGGTGCGGGAATGCAATCAGAAATAAGGAAAAAGCTATTGGAAGCCTTATCGAAAGAAGATAGCGGGTTTATTTCCGGCCAGGAAATAGCAGATGCCACAGGAGCTACCCGGACTGCGGTATGGAAGCATATCGAGGAACTCAGGAAAGACGGGTATGAGGTGGAGGCGGTCAGGAAGAAAGGCTACCGCCTCGTTTCTGCCCCGGCAAAATTGTCAGCGGACAGCATCAGGCTCAAGTTGAAATCGGCAAAGATGGGAAGCAGCATCCATTATTATGAGACAGTCGCTTCGACACAAAGAATCGCAAACGAGCTTGCGAATAATGGAGCACCGGAAGGAACGATTGTCGTAGCGGATGAGCAAACGGCCGGAAGGGGAAGGCTTGCCAGGCAGTGGGTTTCCCCTAAAGGGACCGGCATCTGGATGAGCTTGATTCTGAAGCCTGATATCCCCATCTTCCAGGCACCTCAGCTGACGCTCCTCAGCGCAGTCGCCGCAGTGCAGGGAATTGAGGAGGCGACTGGGGTTAAACCGCAGATTAAATGGCCGAACGACCTGCTCCTGGATGGCAGGAAGCTATCGGGAATCCTGACAGAAATGCAGGCGGAGGCTGACGGGATCCATTCCATCATCATAGGGATCGGCATCAATGTGAACCAGCAGCAAAACGATTTTCCGCAAGAGTTGCAGCCAATCGCTACTTCGCTGGCAATCAGGACCGGGACAACGCATAGCAGGGAGGCCTGCATAGCAGCCATCCTTTCCAACTTCGAGAGCCTATACAGCCGCTATTGCGAATCCGGCTTTTCGGAAATCAAGCCGCTTTGGGAAAAACACGCAATCAGCATCGGAAAAGTGATCACAGCCGTAACATCGCGTGAAAGAATCACCGGGACTGCTTTGGGCATTACCGATGAGGGAGTGCTTCTGATGAAAGATGCCGGCGGAACCATCCACCGGATTTTCTCGGCGGATATAGAGATTTGATCATTTATCAATCAATAAAATGGGCTTTACTCAGGAAATTGGCGGATCTTTGAAGAGTGCGGGGATGAACAGCCAGTAAAGGCCCAAATGGCACAGTCAAAAATCAGCGGGGATGATGAAATCTTCGCTGTTCGAAGTTTCACTTTATTATGGCGTATTTGTGAATTCCTCTGTATAATGTACTTGGGGCAGTATCTTGAATGAACTGCACCTTACGTGTAAATGCAAACAAGCTTTTAAATTCAAAATAGTCTGCCTAGATCCACTAGTATGGACCGGGACAGAGGGATGAAAC
>CAKQBC010000218.1 GCA_934215995.1 uncultured Bacillus sp.
CATGATAACGCCGCCGGACTTCATTTCAGACTTTTTGGTGACGGTCCCGCTGCTGCTGCTGTATGAAATCAGCATATCATTGTCAAAATTCGTGTACAAAAAAAGGCTGAAGCGAATGGAATTCGATCCGGATTATGATAACGAAGATAAAGAGTACAATTACTGACCGTAATAATAGACAACAAAAAAGGAGCATCGAGCTCCTTTTTTGTTTGTTCTATACAGCAAAACTGCCTATGCTTTCGGCATCGGGGTCGGTGTGGGTTTGGCGTAACCCTCTTTGTATTTGTTGTCGATGTATTCCCGTATCTCGATCAGCGATTTGCCGTCTTTGAACTGGGCGATTGATTCAGCGGCAATATCAATGCAAACATTGCATCTGGTGCCATGATCGTCCCATACGACAGCGCCATCCTCTTTTATCGCAGCGACAAAACAATTCAGGCTGCTTTTATGGCCTGCCGAGTCTCCACAGCCGCAATAACACGGGATGGAAGAGAGAACTTCTTCATTTAATGCCGCCCCTTTGTAGACAGCCTGCATTTGTTCCGGACGGTCCTTCAGGAATTCCGGCAGAACCTCGGCGGATTCCGTTTCTTCCTGTATATCGCCATTTTTCAATTCATGCACATGGCCATGTTCCGTTTCATCATGGGGCTGGCTGCCCGTTTCTTCAACGCCGGCACTGCAGCCGGACATTATCATGATTGCGGCAAAGGATCCGGCGACTATTGATTTTAGGTTCATAAGAGATGCTCCTTTTGATTGTTTTTATACATAGTATGTCCGTGCAGAAAGTACCTGCCCGACGCAGTGTTCCAATAAATCCGTTTTCTTGGTTATGGAAAACATTCCACCATTAGCCATTTTATCATACTATCTTTTGTCCGGTTACAAGAACATGGCTTGCCCGCTGTTGTGCGGATGACAATTTTGTGTCCTTTTGTTTGTTCTAGTATGTTCCAGAGTTGTTAATCTATTAAATTTTTTCAAAATTTGATAAAATAATACAAGTGTTAACATAAATAAAGGGATGGATGACATGATAAAAAGAAAGACACTCACTGCATTTGCGCTTGTATTGGTTTTATGCCTTTTGGCTTCCTGTTCTTCGAATGAAATACCGGACAGCAAAAACATACCGGTCGAAAATTTCTCGATGATCAACCAGGATAAAAAGACAGTCAACCTTGACTCGTTAAAAGGGGAAGTTTGGGTGGCGGATTTCATTTTCACAAGCTGTGACGATGTTTGCCTTCCGATGACATCGAATATGTCCAAGCTTCAGAAAGAGTTGAAGGATGAGGGGCTTGAGGATGTGCGCCTGGTTTCATTCAGCATCGATCCCGAAGTCGATACTCCGGAGGTTCTCAAGCAGTTTGGGGACCAATTCAATGCCGATTACAACAATTGGGATTTCCTTACCGGCTATGAGCAGAAATATATAGAGGAATTTGCAAAAGACAGTTTTCAAATGATGGTCCATAAGCCTGAAAACGAAGACCAGGTCATACACGGTGTAAGTTTCTTTCTTGTGAATCAGGAAGGAAATGTTGTCCAAATGTATAACGGAACTGATGAATTTCCATTAGAGGACATCATAAAACATATTAAAATACTGAAAAAATAAAAAGTGCTATTGCCGAAGAAATGCTGTTAAGATAATGCTGAAAACGGATTTGCCTACACGCTGAAAGTCTCTTATGAAAAGGGGCTTTTTTCGATTGGAGCGGCTGCTTTAATGATTGGGCCAGGCAGTGTCTGTGCGCAAGCGGGCAGGGGCATGCGGCAAAAATCTGTTAATTCCCGTGGCACTGGCATAAAATATAGAGACAATGGTGCAGAAGTCAGCAAAGGGGGAATCATAATGGCAAGAAAATGGTTGGGAATGCTATTGGCCTTATTCGTTTTAACAGGCTGCTCATTGGCCCTCCCTGAACGGTTAACCACTAAAGAGCCGGACGGGCCGGAAACACCGCAAAAGGCGGAAGAGGAAGCAGCTGAACAAGAAAAAGAACAAGAAGATCCTGCAGAGTTTGACCTTTCAATTGCCTCAATCGGCGATTCCTTGACCAAGGGAGTCGGGGATGAAACCGAAAAAGGAGGATATACGTCTTATCTGCTGGACCGCCTTGAAGAGGAAGAGGGAATTAATAATATCGAATTTACCCATTATGGAAAAAGAGGTTTAAGTACCGAAGGTTTATTGGGTAAACTTGAAAATAATACAGTTACGCCTATAATCGAAAATGCTGATGTAATCATCATTACTATTGGCGGCAACGATGTTATGAATATTGCTAAAGAAAACTACCGTTCATTAAAAATGGAGCAATTCACAGATGGAATTGAAAAGTACGAGAAAAACCTTCATGCTATCATCCAAGAGACCAGAGAAATAAATCCGGAGGCAGATCTCTATTTCGTCGGGCTTTATAATCCTTGGAGGCAGTGGTTTGCGGATATTGAAGAATTCAGCCGCATTATGGAGCTTTGGAATGAGAATACCCAGGAGGTAGCCGGGTCATACGAAGGCGTTTATTTCGTGGAAATCAGCCCGTTATTTGAAGAGGGTGATGATAATCTCATTTTTGAAGAAGATTATTTCCATCCCAACACGAAAGGATACCAGCTGATGGGTGAAGCAGTATATGAAGCAATCCAAAAACATTCTCTTCCGGATGAGTGACTGTATGAACGATAGCAAAGGGAGGAGAACGCATGCAAGAGAAGAAAAAGAACATTTGGAAGATCCTGTTCCTGGTCCTGGCCGCTGTCAATATCGGCATCATTATCTTATTTTTTGTGCTTGTCGGTTTACCTCAAGATATTGAGTTTCCTGAAAGCAGCATAACGGATCAATCAACCTCCGATCTGGTTGTGCAAAGTGACAAAGATAGCCTGAATAAGCTGATTGACCGGTCGGTCCAGCATTACCAGTCGAATGGTTCATTTGAATATGATGTGGTTTTAACGGATTATGTAGAGTTTTATACGGATATCCCTATTTTTGATAACGAAGTGCCCCTGAAGATGACGTTTGATCCATTGCCTACAGAGGACGGGAATCTTGTGCTTGAACAAAAATCAATGGAACTGGGCAAGATGAATCTGCCGATTTCCTATATCTTGAATTTTGTGAACAAACAAACGACCTTGCCGGACTGGATTGTCATTAATCCTAAAAAGGAACAGATCCATATTGCCCTTGACCGGATTGAGACATACGAAGATATGAAGCTTCAGGTTAATGAAATCAACCTGAAGGAAGATGACATTTCGTTCCGTCTGCTAATTCCGGATTAAACGCCGGTCAGCACGTTTGCTTGCCGGCGTTTAGCCTGCTTGTTTGACTGAAAAGCTCCATTCCAACAGACCGGGAAAAACAACTGCTTGGTCCGATTGCCATCGGAGTGCGTTCAGTTTTTAAGGGGTGAGCATGATCGCTTCAAGCGGCGGCTGCCCATCCAGCAAGCCGATAATAAACACGGTGTATGCTGTATCCGGCTGCAGACGGATCCTCGGCAAGCTTTTGACTGTCTCCGTTGAACCGGCAGCTCTTACGTCAAGGTCCAGTTCCATTGGTGTTACATGGAGATAGTCGGATGCTTTTCTAGGATTGAGGTTCCGGAAAGCAACATCCCCGTTCCTTACGGCTATATCAACAGCAGGGCTGTCCGGGGAAAGATGGACTGCTCTTATTTTGGACTCGCCCTTGTTTGTATACGGATTATCCTCAAATGCGAGCAGCTTCAGATTTTTATCTTTCCCATATGCCGCCAGCGTGTAGTACTTTCCTTTTTTCACTTCGACTTTCCTGCTGATGACGTTGTTTACCTTATCGCCCGCCGGATAAATGTCGATCTGATATGTTCCTTCCGGCAAAGGTAAGTAATTGGTTGCCTTCTTATATGGGAAGTCAGACAGGATACGGGTCCCATTCACATATACATCAACATGCGGGGCGTTTGGGGCGGCATGCAGGACCCTTACAAGGGCATTGTTTCCGTTAGAACGGCTTTTCCGCTTGTGCATTTGATCAAGGGCTATAGCTTTTCTTAGGTACTTGAGGTGTTTTTTATAATAATAGATGTGCAGATCCATGTTTGTATATTTGTAATAGGCAGCCAGCATCTCATACATAGATGCCTTTTGGAAATATTTTTTTTCTGTTTCAGGCTTCATGTTTTTCATCCTTTCATTTTTTCACCTGTTCATTACGATATGCATGGTGACTTGGGCACGTGCCTTTACGCAAAACAAAATAGTTTGGGCATGGAAAAAAAAGATGTACAATGGGTAACAAGAATGAAACTGGAAAGAGTGATCATTTATGGAAAAAACAATAGAGAAAGCGACGTTTGCGGGCGGCTGTTTTTGGTGCATGGTGAAGCCGTTCGACAGATATGATGGTGTTTTGTCAGTTATTTCAGGGTATACAGGAGGTACAAAGGAAAATCCTACGTATGAGGAAGTCTGCAGTGAAACGACCGGTCATTATGAAGCGGTTGAAATAACATTTCAGCCCGAAGTCATTTCCTACAAGGAACTGCTGGATATCTTTTGGATGCAAATCGATCCAACAGATCCGGGCGGACAGTTCTTTGAC
>CAKQBC010000219.1 GCA_934215995.1 uncultured Bacillus sp.
AGATTAACCAATACGTGAACATAAAAGGAAATCTGGAAGTGGTCGGCGAATACCGAGGCATCCCGCAAGAGCCGGAAGCCGTGCCGGAGAGCTTGGATTCTGCTGTCCAGGCCAGCCATGTGCAGAATATCGAATATCGCCAGGAAGAAGGGATTTATTGCTTTACACACTGTTTTCCAGTGGATATCAGCATCCAGGCGAGCCGCGTAGAAAACAGGGAAGCGATCGAGGTGGATATTTCCTCGTTTGATTACAATATGCCGGAAACCAGCTGCATCAAATTGTATGCTGAACTGCTGATTACAGGTGTATATGATGGAAGCGCCGAGCAGTTCGAGCCTGTTGAATATGCCGGAGCGGGACGAAGCGAACACCCGGCAATCCCTGATTTTTTGCCTTTACAGGGAGAAGAGCCGGCATACGAGTCATTGTCAGTCAGCGAGACCGAATCATTTGAAGCCTCTGCATATGCGAAGCCCAAGGAAGAATCAGAGGGTGCAAGGGATGAACTGCCGCCATTTCCGTTTCTTGACCAGCAAGTTCCGTTTTTCCCTAAATTTCCGATGCCAACATTTGAAAAATTCATGCCGCCGCAGGAATTCACCAGCCATGCAGATGCAGAAGAAAACAATCAGCCGCCTCAATCCCCGCGGCCTTCAGTGGAAATTCCTTTCCCTGATATGACCTATCCGGCTGCATCGCAAAGGGTGGAAGATGAACCGAAGCAAGCGGAGCAGGAAAGCTTTGCCGTTCCGTTTATGGCTGAACACCATGAAGAAGAAATTGTGTTAGAACCTGTCAGGCAGGAAGTCACTACAACCCCTGTTGCGAAAATTATGCCGCCGCAACAATTCACGAGCCAAGTAAATGTAAACGCTGAGAAACACAATCGGCAGCCGCAATCAACAAGCCCGGCACGGGTGGAAATTCCTTTCCCCGATATGGCCTATCCGGCTGCATCGCAAAAGGTGGAAGATGGACCAAAGCAAGCGGAGCAGGAAAGTATGGCTGTTCCGAATATGGCCGAAAATCATGAAGAAGAAATTGTTTTAGAACCTGTTAGGCAGGAAATAATCGCAAACCCTGTCGCTGATGCATCTGCAGTGCAGGAGGAAACCCCTGTGGAAAGCCCGGATGCGGTACTGGCTGAACGGGATGCGCCTGAACAGGCGGAGGTTGTGGACTTGAAAGAGCTGGCTGAAGAATCGCCGGCGGGTGCAGAATCTTCCGTCAGGCTTGAAATGAACATCCAGCAAAAAGCTTCTAATGATGAATCGAGCAGCCATAACAGGCCTGTCAGCCTTACAGACTTCTTTGCGAAAAAAGAAACGGTTTCCCATACGAAGCTGAAGGTATGCATCTTGCAGGACGGTGAAACGGTCCGGCAGGTCGCTGAGCGCTATTCCATATCTACGCACGAGCTTCTGTTCTTCAATAAGATGGATGATGAAAACGACGCTGCGAGCGGCAAGGTGCTGTATATCCCCCGCACAGTCAGCAATAAATAAAGAATGGTACCCGCCGGAAAGTGAGTGAAGCGAATGGAAGGAAGCGAGATCATCCCTGTTGAAATACAGGAAGTCATGCAACAATATATGCTTCATGTCCATTATGTGGAAAATTTCGGGCGGATCTATAAGGTTTACACAGACCAGGGCTTATATGCCCTGAAAAGCATTAAGCCGGAGCACAGAATGGACTTCATCAGGACAGTCCAAAGACTTTATCAAAAGGGATATAACCGCATGGTCCCCATCTATGTCACCCATGACGGAAGATACGGGGTATTGCACAATAATCGCCTGTATTACCTGATGCCATGGATAAGCAATGAGGAAACAGGGGAGCGCAACGAAAAACATAAGCAGATGTTCCGTGAATTGGCAAGAATCCACAGCATCACGATGAAATCCATTGATGTAGAGAAAGAAGAACGTGAGCTGCATTACGACAAAACGATCGAAAACTGGAACAGGCAGAAGGATTTTTTGGATGAGTTTGTCCAATTATCGGAGAAGAAGTGGTATATGTCGCCGTTTGAACTGATGTTCTGTTCCTATTACTATGATATTTCCCAGGCGCTTTCCTTCGCTTTGAAGAAATTTGAAGGATGGTACGACAAAACGAAGGATGAGGAGAAGGTCCGGACTGTCGTCACCCACGGAAAAGTATCTGTCCAGCACTTCCTGCTGGATGAAAGGGGATTCGGCTACTTCATCAATTTTGAAAACGCAAGAAATGCTCCCCAGCATTTCGATCTTCTTCCTTTTTTCGTAAAATACAATAATACGTATCCCTTCCGCTGTGATGAATGCGTAGAGTGGCTGTACCACTATTTCAGATATTGCCCGATGCAGGAAGACGAACTGATGCTGTTCACCAGTTACCTTGCGTATCCGGCCCATATACTGAACACGGTTGAAACATACCATGAGAAAAAATATGAAGTGAAGACGGAATACCAGTATGTGACGCAATTGCAAAAGAATTACTGGCAGCTGAAGAACATAGAGTACCTGGTCATGAAAATAGAGGAGACGGAGGCTGCCAAAAAGGCGGCCCAGCAGGAAGCATCAGCGGAACAATGAAACAGGCAGCGGGAATCGCATCCCACTGCCTGTTTTTGATAGCCGCCATGCGTCAGAAAAAACCGAAATGCAGGCAGAAAGCCAGGCAGATCAGGATCAGGAAAAACAGTACATCGAATGGGGTCGGAAAGAAAAATGTCCGGATGCCCTGAAAAACGCAAAACGGGATAATATAAGGGGCACAAAAATTCCGTATCGCCCGAAAGAATGGAGACTTCGTATAGGGGCCAAAGTTTCTTTTCACACGTAATCCGTCCTCTCTTCCTCAGATCTAAGGGATAGTAACAGTGTATGGGGATGTGCGGGGAATTGTGAAAAAAGCCCGTATTCCCCGGCTCCGCTCACGGTAAATCAATAATTCAGGCCAGCGGGGCATATAGCGATTTGCCGGAGATACAAGGAAACATAAACTGTGTGGAAGAGGCAATCGGGACATACGTATAAATTGCAAAAAACAGGGGAATAATGATTGACGTGTAAACCCGGTTTTTTGTAAGATAAGGTATAACTGAATCACATCAATAGCGATGAACGGGAGTAGTACGTCTGAATTCTGCTTTAAGAGAGAAAAGCCAGCAGCTGGGAGGCTTTTTAAGCAAGAGCTTACGGAAGTAGCCCGGGAGCAGCTTTTATGAACTAACAGTAGTAAAAGCCGGTGAAGAGCCGTTATCTTTTTTGAGCGCCGGATCAATGTGATCCGGAATTAAGGTGGTACCGCGAATTGAACTCTCTTCGTCCTTTATTTTAGGAAGAGAGTTTTTTTATGTGTAAAAAAGAACGGAGGTTTCTGATATGGAAGAAAATCAAATCAAATTGCCTACTAAATATGATCCGCAGTCAATCGAAAAAGGGCGCTATGACTGGTGGGTTAAAGGAGAGTTTTTTAAAGCGGAAAGCGACGACAAGAAAGCGCCGTATACAATCGTCATCCCTCCTCCGAACGTTACAGGGAAGCTTCATTTAGGGCATGCATGGGATACAACCCTTCAAGATATCCTTACACGCATGAAAAGAATGCAGGGCTATGACGTGCTTTGGCTGCCGGGGATGGACCACGCAGGCATCGCAACCCAGGCTAAGGTTGAAGAAAAGCTTCGCGGCCAAGGGGTAAGCCGTTATGACCTTGGGCGTGAGAAGTTCGTGGAAGAAACATGGAAGTGGAAAGAAGAATACGCAGGGCATATCCGTGAGCAATGGGCTAAGCTTGGCCTTGGGCTGGACTATTCCCGCGAGCGCTTCACACTTGATGAAGGCCTGTCGGATGCAGTTAAGGAAGTGTTTGTCACTCTATATAACAAAGGCCTAATTTACCGCGGCGAATACATCATCAACTGGGATCCGTCCACAAAAACGGCTCTTTCCGATATCGAAGTTATTTATAAAGATGTCCAAGGTGCCTTCTACCACATGAAGTATCCTCTTGCAGACGGTTCAGGCTATATTGAAGTGGCAACTACCCGTCCGGAAACGATGCTTGGGGACTCCGGTGTTGCCGTTCATCCGGAAGATGAGCGATATAAACACCTGATCGGCAAAACAGTCATCCTTCCGATCGTCGGACGCGAAATTCCGATTGTGGCGGATGATTATGTTGATAAGGAATTCGGGTCCGGGGCCGTTAAAATGACACCGGCACATGACCCGAACGACTTTGAAGTCGGAAACCGCCATAATCTTGAACGCATCCTTGTTATGAATGAAGACGGCACAATGAATGCGAAAGCCGGTAAATATGCTGGCATGGACCGCTTCGAATGCCGTAAGCAAATCGTCAAGGACCTGCAGGAGCAGGGCGTACTGTTCAAGATTGAAGAGCATCTGCATTCTGTAGGGCACTCTGAGCGAAGCGGAGCAGTTGTTGAGCCATACCTGTCCACTCAATGGTTCGTTAAGATGCAGCCGCTTGCCGATGAGGCAATCGCCCTTCAGCAGAAGGAAGAAGAAAAAGTGAACTTCGTTCCGGAGCGATTCGAAAAAACATACCTTCGCTGGATGGAAAACATCCGTGA
>CAKQBC010000220.1 GCA_934215995.1 uncultured Bacillus sp.
CAATAATTCCTCCAGTTGAACCCGCGCATCCAGGTCATTGAGTGCTGTTTCTGCAGCTGCCGGCAATTCTTCCGCGAATTGATTCACCTCATCAACGTAGCCTGCAGCCTCGTTCACATAATTCAAAGAAGTCGACACATCCCCAAGCGCCGAACAACCTGTCAAGAAAATAGCTATCGGCAACACAAACATAGCCAATCGTTTTTTCATCTCTATTCCTCCATCCCGCTTACATTATAACATCCATCAAAAAGAACACTCTTTTCTGCCATCAAACAATTTGCCATGGCAACCCCTGAAAAAAATAACTAAAGAAACCCAAGCAACGGTGCACGTTCGATTTGTTTGATTGATGTTTTACTTTACCAAAAGAATCTACCGGAAGCAACATGTCCGCTTTATCCCTGCCGGTCATAAGAAGATGCAGCTAGCCGAAACATGTCCCCCTCTGAATCATATTGCCCTTTGCCTTGCAGGAAATGGTATATGCAATATCATATGACGAAAAAAGCCATAAGCTTGCACTTATAGCCTTTCTTCAATATCCGAATAAAAGCCCGACCATCGCAAGGGCAGCAATGAACCCAACCACATCTGCCAAGAGGCCGACTTTGACTGCATCACCCATTTTCTTGATTCCGACTGCGCCGAAATAAACCGTCAAAACGTAAAACGTCGTATCTGCACTCCCCTGGATTGTCGAAGCGAGCCTTCCGATCAGTGAATCAGGACCGAACGTCGCCATCAGGTCACTCGTCATTCCGAGGGCAGCATTGCCTGATATCGGCCTGATCAACGCCAACGGCACGACTTCAGAAGGGATGCCCAGCAGAGAAAATAAGGGCTTAACTGCGTTCACGATGGCATCCATCGCACCGGATGCCCGGAAAACAGAAATGGCAACCAGCATCCCGATCAAATAGGGGATAATCGAAAAGGAAATAGAGATCCCTTCCTTTCCGCCTTCAACAAAACTCTCATAGGTAGGGACTTTTTTATACGTTCCGTAAATAAGGATTGTACCAATCAGGATCGGAAGAATCCAGGCTGATAGGACCATCAATGTATGCAAATGCTAGCTCCCCCCTTTCCGTTTTCTCCTGGCATAAAAGAAACGGTCGATCAATATGCCTCCTGCCATCGAAATGATGGTGGCAAGGATTGTCGGAAGCACTATATCTGTCGGATTAGCCGAGCCGTGCGTTATTCGCAGGGCGATCACCGTCGTAGGAATAAGCGTTATGCAAGAAGTATTGATCGCCAGAAAAGTGATCATCGACCTGCTCGCTTCATTTTTATTGCCATTAAGAACCTTCAGCTGTTCCATCGCCTTTATGCCGAGCGGTGTCGCTGCATTTCCAAGCCCGAACACATTTGCCATCATATTCGAAACTATATACCCGACAGCCGGATGGTCTTTTGGAATCTCAGGGAAAAGCCTTTTGACCAAAGGTTTGAATACTTTGGTCAGCTTTTGCAGAAGCCCGGAATCCTCCGCTATTTTCATCAGGCCGAGCCAAAAGACAAGGACGCTCATCAAGCCGAGGCAAAGTGTTACCGAATCCGAAGCTGCTTTGAACATCGCTTTATTGACTTCTTCAATCGTACCGTTCACCATAGCAAACACAAAACCAATCAGCATCATGCCTACCCATATATAATTAACCATGGCCGCCCAAACCTAAAATGAGCAATAGTGAGTCATTCCAGGCTTCTATAAACCCAGCCTGCTGTTTTTTTGGCGCCTTTCCATAATAAAGGTGCCGCTTTCCGATTACTACGCCGTCCAGTTCAATGGTGGCCCGTCCGACAATTTCCGGAATGCCTTCCCTGGTTTCCCATGATTCTTTCGGTTTAATTAATGTAATGGATACATGAAGCTTTTCTTTCTCTTCCTCGGTCAACGGAAACCGGAAATCCTCCCGTACGGATACATTATTTTTATAAAAAGTGTGTTTTATATTTTTCACTTGCCCCTCTTTAAGAACCGTTGCCAAAGAATAATCTTTGAATGCCTGGCCGAAAAGCTTCATATGGTCATCCCAGTCACTTGAGGCATTCAGTGTCACAGCTACCAAAGAGAGACCATCCTTTTCAGCTGTGGAAACGAGCGTCCTTCTTGCCAGCTTCGTGAAGCCTGTCTTTCCTCCGGTCGAATATTCATAGAGGCGAAGCATTTTGTTCTTATTTTTCCAAATGTAATCCCATTTCTCCATAGTATTCGGCGCCCTGTGCTCCTTTGTGCCCGATATCTCCCTGTACGTTTCATCCATCATTGCGTATCTTGATAACAATGCCATGTCGTAGGCAGTGGAATAATGGTCAGGTGTATTATCCAGTCCGTGCGGATTAGTGAAGGAGGAATTTTCCATACCTATCTCTTCCGCTTTTTGATTCATCAATAAGATAAAGCCATCAAGACTCCCGCCTACGTGTTCAGCAATCGCGACTGCGGCATCGTTGCCTGAACGCAGCATCAATCCGTAAACCAGGTCTTCAAGCTTCATCTTTTGCCCTTTTTGCAGAAAAAGAGAGGATCCTTCCGTTCCGAATGCGTTTCCGCTCACTGTCACCGTCTCATCCATTTTCCCTGATTCGATCGCCAGGATTGCTGTCATGATTTTAGTGATGCTTGCTATTTTCATTTTTTTATGTGCATCCTTTTCGAATAGGACTCTGCCTGAAACCTGTTCCATCAGTACTGCACTCTCCGCACTGACAGCAGTTTCGGCGTATGTATGTTGCTTCGGCAACATCATGAATAACAGGGTGCAAATTAAAGTAATGATGATTGCTTGTTTTTTTGCATGCATGGATCGACTCATCCTTTTCACGTTTTGTACAAGTTTATGCAATAAGGCTCGTCTTAGAACAAAAAAACATGCCATGCGCGCTTTTAAGGTGAAACAGGCAAGTCCCCTTGAACACGTTTGCCGCATAAACAAAAAAACGTCCCGCCTTTTATGCGGAACGCTTTCTGTTTCGTTTATTTCCTAAGAAATGATTTACCCGGAGATCTATTATTTGGATTGAAGCATCTTCGTGCGGTAATCCGTCTCGTAATACTCAAGGTCCTCCCTGATTGTCTGGAAGCCGCTTTCAAGCTCGCGGATAAGCAAAGTCAAAGATTCAGGAACTTCCTGGTGGAACTTGATCGAATTTTTCCCTGTATAGGCGGAGCGGCTGTCCTCGTACCACGCATCGTTTCTCGGAGAAAAGAACTCCTCTATACACTGATGGTAGATTCTGTACAGCGTCTTTTCGGCTGCAGCTTTATGGAACACTTCATTCTTATCAATGATCCTGCAGGCCTCATATCCTTCTTCACAAAATACTGCCAGCCTTCTGATATTTGATAATAAGCTCTTATAATAGTCGCCATCACCGGCCTTTTCCTGCTGCAGGTTATCGATCGTCGTTTTGTTCAGGAAATCCTCCATAACCTTTACAGCCTGGCCGAAATACGTAAGGACATCTTCGATTTGCGTTTTGACTATATTATTCCCCATGCTACACGCTCCTGTTTTTTCTTGTTATTGCTTACCGGAAAGCTCTTCCTTGCCCAGATTCCCGAGAACCGCCTCTATCCATTCTTTGTCGAAATCATTGAAATAACCTGAAAATTCTTCCTGGTTACTTATATATATCCTTTTTCGTTCTTCATTATCCTTATTTTTAGATAAACATACAAGCGCAACGATATCCCTGAAGAACACTTCCCTGCCTCCCGCATTGAATAAAGGGTCGGCCGGATAATCTGTAAGCTTCTGCATTTGATCTTCGAAATACCGAAGATACGTGACCTCGAATATATTTCGTTTGCCGCCTGACTCATACTCCACTTCCGACCGGTTAAAAAAATCCTCCGGAGAATTCGGTTTTGATTTTTGCAGTTCATGGCCCCTGCATTCTTTTACGATCAACTCACTACCCCCGTTTACTGTATTTTTTACAACAGAAAATATTCAGGCATAAGGAAGCAAATATGTGAATCTACGGCAGGCAGAAGCTTCGCTCGCCTTCTGCCTGCCATAGAACTTGCTGATCTTCTATTAAATCTAGGCGGTTCACCAGTTTCGCCTATGAATGCGAAGGTCAATGGTCTATTAAACTCTGAGGTTCAAGCGGATAACCAGAGGAAGATAATCCCTCTATATCCATTTTCTTATTTACCCTATATAGTAACATAATTCAAAAACCGTTGTCATTCGTATTATCATTTGCAGCCATATAATCTTGGATATGCCCACGTTTTCTGCCGGCTCTTCCTCATGCTGGCTTTAACGAAATTAGTTTGCTGTACCGAAAAACAGATCGGATTCTTCCTGGTCGAGCAGGTCATCCTCGCTTTCCTCAAGAGGCGGAAGCTCCTTCAGCGTCTTTAAACCGAAGCAGTTAAGGAATTCCTTAGTCGTTCCATATAATATCGCGCGCCCTGGCCCATCCATGCGCCCTACTTCTTTTCTAAGGCCCTTGGCAGAAAGGGTCTGGATGGAACGGTCGGATTTCACCCCGCGTATGTCATCGATTTCCGCCCTGGTAATCGGCTGTTTGTATGATATGATTGCCAGCGTTTCAAGGGCCGCCTGTGAGA
>CAKQBC010000221.1 GCA_934215995.1 uncultured Bacillus sp.
TCATCAAGCAGCGCCTGGATTTCATCATTTCGGAGATGGTGATTCGCTTTAATGGAAGCTTTACAGCTCATCATAATGGCAGCTTCCTCACGCAGCTTTTTAATATCGACTCTCTTCATGGCTAAGAGCTGTTCAATCATATCCTCGATGATTTCCTGTTCCTCGCCTTTAGGCAGCCATTGTGGATGGGAACGGACAATAAAGCTGTTATGTCCGAACTGCTCCAGAAATACCCCCACTTTTTCAAGCTCGCCTTTGTATTCATCAATTTTAATATAATCATCCGTTGAGTATTCAAATGTCAGCGGTATAAGCATTTCCTGCAATTCACTTTCAACCTGGCCGACTTTCTCCCTGAAATACTCGTACTTGATCCGCTCCTGGGCGGCGTGCTGATCAATGATATAAAGGCCCCGGTCATTTTGGGCAAAAATATATGTCCCATGCATTTGCCCAATCGGATAGAGCGGCGGCACCCGGGATGGCTCCTCCACTGTGGCGGTCTCTGCAAAAAACTGTTCCAGTCCTGCAGCTCTCGGCTCTTCGGGCTGGAATATGTGCTGATCCGCTTCAGGCAATTCTTCAGCTGAGGGGCTAAAATCCATGTAAGGAGAATCCTGCAAGTCAGGAGATTCTGCTGCTGCCGGTTCAGCTGGAGGGCTTTGCGGAACTGCCCCATCCGGGTACTGCCGGAAAGCTTCCTCCCTCGTTTCACGCACAAAAGAAGGCACATTCTCCCGATGCACAGGCAAATGATCCAGATCAAGAGCCGTCTGTTCTGACTTAGGCTTCATGGTCTTCGGCTGTGTAAATCCGGAAGGGATCAGTTCCTCTTTTTTAAATGCAGCCTTCAAAGCACCTGATACAAGCTCATTCAATTCATGTTCCTTGCTTAAGCGTACCTCCATTTTCGATGGATGGACGTTCACATCGACAAGGAGCGGATCCATTTCAATGTTCAGGAGCACAATCGGGTAGCGGCCGATTGGCAGCAGAGTATGATACCCCTCCTGAATGGCTTTAGCCAACGAATAATTCTTGATAAAGCGGCCGTTGATCATGGTAGAAATGTAGTTTCTTGATGCCCTTGTAATCTCCGGCATTGCTGCATATCCGCTGATTTTAAAATCAAGTGAGCTTGCTTCAATCCGAACCATCTTCTTCACAATATTGAGCCCATAAATAGCTGCAAGCACCTGCCGGACATCCCCGTTTCCGTTCGTCTGCAGGAGCTTTCGCTCATTATGGATCAGGCGGATGGCGACCTCCGGATGGGCGAGCGCCAGCCTGTTAACCACATCTGTAATATTGCCAAGCTCTGTGTGAATCGTCTTCATATATTTAAGCCTTGCCGGCGTGTTGAAAAATAAATCCGTCACGGTCAGGTCAGTCCCTTTTCTGCCGGGTGCCTTTTCCATCACTTCCACTTTTCCGCCTTCTATGACAACACGTGTGCCGTCATCCCCAGTTGAGGTTTTCATTTCAATCCTCGATACCGACGCAATACTTGGCAATGCCTCGCCGCGGAATCCGAGCGTGCGGATGCGGAAAAGGTCATTTTCGTCTTTAATTTTACTGGTGGCATGGCGATGAAAGGCATTCAGGACATCATCTTCCTCAATGCCATCGCCATTATCGATAATGCGGATTTTGGCCAGGCCGGCTTCTTCCGCTTCGATTTCAATAATAGTACTTCCGGCATCGATCGAATTCTCCATCAATTCTTTTACCACCGATGCTGGCCGCTCCACCACCTCGCCGGCAGCAATTTTATTAGAAAGCGCATCATCCAGCTGAATGATTTTCCCCATCTCGTCACCCCCTGTTTATTAATTCTTCAATTTTCTGTGCAGTTCATATAATGTATTTAATGCCTGCATTGGCGTCATATCAAGGATATCGAGCGCTTTGACTTTATCAATAATCTTTTTTTCCTTAGAGCTTATTGAAGGTTTCTTCACATCTTCAGGCTCCTCAAAGAAAGATAATTGGGCAGCAGGCTCTGCCATTTTCTCTGCGGCAGGAATATCTTTTTTCACAGGACCGGGATCGTTCGATTCCAGTCCCGTTAAAATTTCATTTGCCCTTACAATCAGTTCATTAGGGAGCTCTGCAAGCTGGGCAACATGGATTCCGTAACTCTTATCTGCCGCTCCTTCCTTAATTTTATGAAGGAACACAACCCGTCCATTTTGCTCGACTGCGCTGACATGGATGTTTTTCACCTTCTGCAGTTCTTCTTCAAGCACCGTCAATTCATGATAGTGCGTGGAAAATAAAGTCTTCGCACCAATCCGGTTGTGAATATACTCAATTATTGCCTGCGCCAATGCCATCCCATCATAGGTGGATGTTCCGCGCCCGATTTCATCGAACAGAATCAAACTGTTTTGAGTGGCATTCACAATAGCATTTCTCGCTTCAAGCATCTCGACCATGAATGTACTCTGGCCGGAAATAAGGTCATCGGCGGCTCCGATTCTCGTAAATACCTGGTCAAAAATCGGCAGCACGGCTTCAGAAGCAGGCACATAGCAGCCGATTTGCGCTAAAATCGCAGTCAGGGCGATTTGCCGCATATACGTACTTTTACCGGACATATTCGGCCCTGTAATCAGCAGCACTTCCCGGTCCGCATCCATATAACAGTCATTCGGCACATATTCCTGTGCGTTCAGCACTTTTTCAACGACAGGATGGCGGCCGTCTTTGATATAAACCCGTCTTTCATTTGAAAAACTTGGCTTTATATAATGCCTTTGCTCGCTGACAGCGGAGAAGCACTGAAGAACATCCAGCTCACTTACCGTTTTCGCCAGCTTTTGCAATCTCGGAATAAATTCTTTTACATGTTCGCGGACATTCGTAAATAATTCATACTCGAGCTCCACACACTTTTCCTGCGCTTCCAGTATGAGTGATTCTTTTTCCTTTAATTCAGGCGTAATAAATCGTTCGGCATTGGTCAGGGTCTGTTTGCGCTCATATTGCCCTTCTTTTAGAAGATGAAGGTTAGCGCGAGTAACTTCAATATAATAGCCAAACACACGGTTAAAACCGATTTTTAATGATTTAATGCCTGTTTTTTCACGTTCCTGCTTCTCAAGCTGGGCAATCCAGGTTTTCCCGTTGCGGCTGGCATCACGGTATTTATCCAGCTCTTCATGATAGCCGTCCTGAATGATGTTTCCATCCTTCAAAGACAGCGGCGGATTTTCCATTATCGCGCTTTCCAAAGTATCCGTGACTTCTTCACAGGCATCCAGGCGCTCAGCAAGTCTCACTGCTTCCTCATTCGGCAGATTTGAGACCATTTCTTTTAAAACAGGTACCTGCTGAAGAGATTTCTTAAGCTGCACAAGGTCGCGGGCATTTACATTTCCAAATGCCACTCTTCCTGCAAGGCGTTCCAGATCATAGACTTCCTTCAGCTTTTCCCGGATTTCTTCCCGTTCAAAGAAAGAGTGAATAAGCGTTTCAACCAGCGAATGGCGGCGTTTGATTTCCTGTTCATCAATAAGCGGCCTGTCGATCCATTGCTTTAAAAGCCTGCCCCCCATGGCAGTCTTCGTTTCATCCAGGAGCCATAACAGCGAGCCCTTCTTGCCTTTGCTGCGGATGGTTTCTGTCAGCTCAAGATTCTTTTTTGAAAAATAATCGATTTTCATGTATTGATTAATCTGATAAGTAGCTACCTTTTGAAGGTGATCCAGGCTCCTCTTCTGCGTACGGTACAGGTAATTAATCAGTCTGGAAGAAGTTGTCCTGAGCTTGTCCTGATTTAAATCAGCCAGAAGTCCCTCGAAAGAGTCCCGGACTCCACAATCATCCTCGAATGAAATCGCCATGACGGAGCGTTCTTTCATTTTCCTCTGCCATTCCACATCAAATTCAGAAGAGATGACTACTTCCTTTGCACCTGACATAGACAGCTCGTTCAAAACCTCTTCAAACCCGCTGCTTAACATTGTTACCTTCGTCTCACCTGTTGATAAATCATTGGTGGCAAATCCAAAGGTTTCATCTTCAAAGACCGAAATCGATGCAATATAGTTGTTTTCTTTTTCCTGAAGGCCTTTGCCTTCCATCATTGTTCCAGGTGTGATAAGCTGAACGACTTCCCGCTTCACAACTCCTTTTGCCTGTTTCGGATCTTCTGTTTGCTCGCAGATTGCGACTTTGTATCCTTTTTCAATCAATTGTTCAATATAAACCGGTGCTGAATGATACGGCACCCCGCACATGGGAATCCGATCTTCCGTGCCTCCCTCGCGGCTGGTTAATGTGATTTCAAGCTCCTGTGATGCTTTAAGTGCATCATCGAAAAACATTTCGTAAAAGTCTCCAAGGCGAAAAAATAAAAAGGCATCCTGATATTCTGCCTTTACCCTTAAATATTGCTGTATCATAGGCGTGTATGCTGCTGCCATAACTTCCTCCAACGATCCATAATCTATTATTTTATAATCCTGTTTTAGAGATTTCCTCTAAAAACGTCTTTTTCATTATATCATAGATTATCGGCTGACTCAGAGGTGCAATATTTGCCTTGGCTATTCTCTTATATTGATAGGCTTATATAT
>CAKQBC010000222.1 GCA_934215995.1 uncultured Bacillus sp.
ATGCTATACAGGACCAGCAGGACTATGCATTCCTTCGATTCAGGCATGCTTTAGTGCCGGTTGCAAACATCGGCTCAAACTTTTCATGGATCCTGATTTTCGCCGGATTCATCTTCGGTGCTACAAATCTTGTGGGAATCGGCATTCTGTTCATGCTGGCAGCTGTATTGTTCCAGGTAGTAACTTTGCCGGTCGAATTCAACGCATCCAGCAGGGCGATGGACCAGGTTGTATCACTGGGCATCATCCGCAACGATGAAGAACGTGAAACGAAAAAAGTCCTTAGCGCTGCGGCAATGACATATGTAGCAGCAGCGGCTGTAGCAATTCTTGAACTTGTACGTCTGGTGCTGATCTTCATCGGCATGAACAATGACGATTAACCTTAAAAGAAAAAAGACGTCGGCAATCAGCCGTACGTCTTTTTTTGCTTTAAGAAGCTCTAGGGTAATGATTGAAAACTTCATCTGCAATGTATCCGCAAGATTTTTGATATGGAAAGGCTATAGAGACAGTTTCCTGCAATGGCCGTTTTATCGTTCTATCGGATTCTTGTTTTCATCATGCGTAAAGCCTTCTCCGAGAACATCATGGACGATGCTTACCGAAACAAACGCATGGGGATCAACGGATGTAATGGCATTCTTCAATCGCACAATCTCGTTTTTGCCGACGACACAGTACAGTACTTCGCGTTCTTTTTTCGAAAAAGACCCGTAGCCTTTCAGTACGGTGACTCCCCGGTCCATGTCTTTCATGATCACATCAGCTATTTCATTGTTCTTTTCGCTGATAATCATCGCTCCCCTAGCTGTGTATGCTCCTTCCTGCATGAAGTCGATCAGTTTGGCTCCTATCAGGACGGCTATAAGCGTATACATTCCTTCCCTGTAATTCAGGTAAGTGAGGAGAGATAAGGCGATAACGCAAGCATCGAACAAAAACATTGTCCTTCCCATGTTCCAGCCGATGTATTTTTGGACAAGCCTGGCAATGATGTCCACGCCTCCTGTTGTCCCGCCATAACGGAAAATGATTCCGAGACCGATTCCGATGAAAGCTCCCGCAAATAATGAAACGAGCATAAGATCATTTTCCAGATGGATGGGAAACTGATTCCTCTCAAAAATCCATAGCCACACCGACAGGCTGACCGTACCGATAATCGTGTACAGAAAGGATATCCTGCCAAGGAAGCGCCAGCCGACGAAAAACAGCGGGATGTTCAGCAGCAGGTTGCTGTATGAAGGGTTGATATTGAATAATTGATATAAGATCAAAGTGATTCCGGTAAAGCCGCCTTCTGCCAGATTATTCCGCATATTGAAATGGACAAGCCCGAACGCAAAGATGGCAGCGCCCAATATAATGAAAAAAATATTCTTGAACTTGAGACCGTAAACCATTGCAGTACCTCCATATGAAACCTTCTTTAAATGCGCCCTTATTATATAGGATTGAGAAGTGTGATTGCAACAAAGAGAAGGAAACAATAGGAAACTGCTTTAAGATAAAGGCTGTGTTATATTTTAGTGTTGATTTTGAAAGATACGTTTATTGGAGCGAAAGCGACGAGGAGGATTGGCGTGCGCCCCGCGGAAAGCGTCCGCCCGTAGCGAAAATCAACAATAGCGTTTAACAGAGACATCCATGCAACATAAATCATTGCATCACGATGAATGAAAACTGAATGTTTGCAGCTTATACTAGAAGTAGAGGCAGTTGCACAGAGGTCGATTAGGCTTGATGTCTTAGAACTCGCAACAGAGACGGACCCAAGGCAGTTAAATGTATCACGTATTGTCGCACCATTCAGGTAGCACGCAGGGTAGAATACATCAAAGGCTGCCAATGCTTAACTGCTTCACACATTTGGTAAGTGAGGTGGCAAAATCATGGAAGTCGTTAGCCCTTATGTATGTGGTTTGGATGTCCATAAAAAAAGTATTACAGCCTGTATCTTAACACCAACCGAGAAAGAAATCCGAACGTTCGGAACGATGACCGATGATTTGTTGGAATTGGTGGATTGGATTCGCTTTTTCCATTGTACCCACGTGGCTATGGAAAGCACGGGTGTTTATTGGAAACCCATTTACAATCTTCTTGAATTGGAATCAAATCTGACGGTTCTTGTCGTGAATGCCAAGCATATGAAACAAGTACCTGGTCGCAAGACTGACGTGAAAGATGCCGAGTGGATTGCGGAACTATTGAAACATGGATTATTAAGTCCCAGTTATATCCCGAATCGTGAGCAGAGAGAACTTCGAGAACTGGTTCGTTATCGAAGAAGTATGATTGAGGAGCGGGCGCGGGAAGCCAATCGTATCCAGAAAGTGTTAGAGGGAGCGAATATCAAGCTCGGTTCAGTCGCTACAAATGTACTTGGCATTTCAGGACGCCTGATGATGAAAGAAATTATAAAAGGAGAAGATGATCCTGTTAAACTTGCCCGTTTAGCGAAACATCAGCTAAAGCAAAAACATGATGAACTAGTACGTTCCCTGAAAGGATTAATTGGTCATCATCAAAAAATGATGATTGAAACGCAGCTTAGGCATATTGAATTTTTAGAAGAAGAAATTCGTTTATTGGATGAAGAGATCAAACAGCGTATGGTGTCTTTTGAAAAGGAGATTGAACGGATTGATACGATTCCTGGAATTGGGAGGAGGACAGCGGAACAAATAATTGCTGAAATAGGAACCGACATGTCCCGCTATGCAAGTGCCGACCATCTCGCTTCTTGGGCTGGAATGGTTCCAGGCCAAAACGAAAGTGCAGGTAAAAGGAGATCCACTCATACCCGAAAAGGGAATCGGTATCTGAGAAGCGCATTGGTTGAATCTGCAGCAAGCTGCGTTCGTGTGAAAGATGGGTATCTAACAGCAAAATATAAAAGGTTGGCATTCAGAAGAGGAACAAAACGAGCAAGAATGGCGATTGCCCATCAGTTACTAGTGATAATTTATTATCTATTAACAAGAAAAGAAGATTATAAAGAATTAGGGTTCCAACACTTTGAAAAAGATAAGCAGGAACAAAAGAAAAAACAAGCAGTGAAGACACTCGAGAAACTAGGTTTCCAAGTCACAATAGAACCTCAACCTGCTTGATTGAATAAAAATGTAAATTTGGGGATTTTTCGAAAATAGATCCCTTAGTTTCTTATTGTCTTTTTCTAAAAGTTTTCAGGGTAGCCAAGATAAAAAGCGGAGAGGAATTCCGGTCCCATTAATAATTGAAATCTCCAATTGTTTTAGCTAACATGATAGTGAAATGGAAGCAAAGATTGCAAAGCCTGATTTGTTATAATGTTTATAATACATATGGATGAAGGTGAAAGTAGAATGCCGAAAAGCATGAAAGAAATGCAGCAAGAGGTTGACCAGTATATCGGGCAATTCAAGGAAGGATATTTCAGCCCGCTTGCCATGCTTGCCCGGATGACGGAAGAGCTTGGCGAATTGGCCAGGGAAGTGAACCATCATTATGGGGAAAAGCCGAAAAAATCGACCGAAGAAGAAAAGGCAATCAATGAAGAGTTGGGCGATATGTTATTTGTCCTGATCTGCTTCGCAAATTCGCTTGATATCGATATGGAAGAAGCGCATGATATGGTTATGAAGAAATTTACGGTGCGGGATGCAGATAGATGGACAAGAATAGATCAGGAGGGGGAAACAGAATAATATGGAGAATGTAAGAATTATTATAGCAGGGCCTCGCGGAAGAATGGGGAAGGAAGCGGTGAAGCTGGTCCAGGATACAGCATCTTTTGAACTGGCGGCTGTAATCGACCGGAAAAATGGCGGCAGGAACCTTAATGAGGTAGAGGGATTCCAGGGTGTGGATGCACCGGTTTACAATGATGCCGAGCAATGCTTCAAGGAAGTCAGTGCGGACGTCCTGATCGACCTGACAACTCCCGAAGTCGGAATGCATCATACTGTTTCAGCGTTAAAACACGGAATCAGGCCGGTTGTCGGCACGACCGGCTTCACGGCGGACAACCTGGAAGAGCTTGATAAACTGTGTGAAGAAACAGGCTTGGGATGCATCATTGCCCCGAACTTTGCCCTTGGAGCCGTCCTGATGATGAAATTTGCAAAGATGGCAGCCCAGTATTTCAACGATATTGAAATTATTGAATTGCACCACGACCAAAAGCTGGATGCGCCATCAGGGACGGCTGTGAAGACAGCTGAAATGATGAAGGAAGTAAGGCAATCGAAAGTACAGGGACATCCTGATGAAAAGGAAACAATCTCGGGTGCAAGAGGTGCAGACTTCGACGGAATGCGGATACATAGCGTAAGGCTTCCGGGCCTGATCGCCCATCAGCAGGTGATGTTCGGCGCTGACGGCCAAACATTGACGATCCGCCATGATTCCTATAATCGGGCATCCTTTATGTCAGGCGTTAAATTGGCGGTTGAAAATGTCATGAAAATGAATGTTCTTGTATATGGGTTGGAGAACATTATCGAATAGGAGCTGGCAATATGAACATCGCATTGATTGCTCATGATAAAAAGAAGAATGATA
>CAKQBC010000223.1 GCA_934215995.1 uncultured Bacillus sp.
TAAACATCCTGTTCACCTCATGAGCGGACGAGCCGGGCAAGCAACGAAGAATGCGAGCGTTTGTCAACAGTCTGAAGAGGACGCCTTCAGAAGGCGCCCTCTCGGCCGTACAATAACGAATTGTTATTGTTGGCTGTTTTGACCATATCCGCCAGAAGCTTGTGAAGATTTTTGAGCGGATTGTTGGTTTTGCTTTTTAACTTGCTGAACATCCGTTTGGCTTGCAAATTCAGTTCCGTATGAACCTGAACTTGAAGAAGCTCCAGCGTTTTGCTGTTGCACTTTTTGAATGTTCGTACCAGCTTTTGTTGTTTTATTGTTATTAGCCATCAGTAATTCACCTCCACGCTCCTTAATGTAACCAGGAGCAGGAGAGACTATCCTGCCGAAAAAATAACCGGTAAACCCAAAAACTGTCAGACGAGCAACGATATTCCTCCGTCTACTATAATGGTTTGGCCCCTGATCATGTCAGCGTCTTTGGAGAGTAAGAACATGATCGTATTAACCATGTCCTCCATCTCCACCATTCTTCCGGCAGGCGTCTGTTCAGCCGCACTTTTCAACAATTCAACCCTGTTCGGGAAGTGCTTCAGGGCTTCCGTATCGACAGCTCCACCTGAGACTGCATTTACGGAAATGTTCTTTGGAGCAAGCTCAACCGCTAAGTATCTGGTCAACGCTTCCAGCGCCGCTTTCGACACCCCGACTGATGTATAATTTTCCAAATAACGGATGGCACCGAGAGAGCTGATATTGATGATTTTCCCTCCCCCATTCAGTTCCATCAGCTTTGCAGCTTCCTGCGAACAGAACAAACTTGCCTTGCTGTTTATGTTCATTGTCCAGTCCCAATGGGATTCCTCGAGCTCCATGGCGGGTTTCAACACTCCTGAAGCTGCATTATTGACGAGTACATCGAGCCTTCCGAATGTCTCCTTAATTTCTTCAAACATCACTTTGATCTTTTTGACGTCACCTACATTTGCTTTTGCAACTAATGCTTTTTGGCCGATCGCTTCGATTTCTTCTTTGACTTCCAGGGCTGCCGATTTGCTTCTTGCATAGTTAATGACAATATCATACCCATCCTTCGCCAAACGGATTGCGGTTTCACGGCCAATTCCCCGGCTGCTGCCAGTTATAAGCGCTACTTTCTGATTCATTGAAATCACCTTTCATTTCATCGATTTTTTTTATAGCGAAACTTCAATCAGCCGCTTTGTCCATGCTCACTTCTGGAGTGCTTATCTGGTAAATCTATTCGGGATAAAAAATCGCCGCCTGAAAAGAATAAGTACTAAAAAGGGCGGAGGCACCAGGCATTCGCCCGCCTAAAGGAGAATGATTTATGTATGTCGGAAGAGACATGGCCGAACTCAGCATGACCAAGAAAACAGAGTGGCGGGACAGCGAGCTCCAATACTTTCACCATTCCCTACAACAAATGGTACCTTACTTAAACGAGGAAGGGCAATCGATACACAGGGAAATTATAGAAGAAATTGAAAAAAGGACCGACTTGAACCGCAATGAAGCAGATTACACCCACGGCACAACTATTTCTGGGGATTAAAAAAGAACAGCCCTAAGACTGTTCCTTACTGTATATCCATGAAAGCCTGAAACATTTTCTGGAAAGGGACCGGGAATGCAATTTCCTCCATTTCCTTATGGGAAACCCATTTTAAGCGGTGCTTCTCCATCAGTTTCGGGGATATTTCATGATTGGTCTTTCCGCTGTATGCCTCAAGATCCCACACCAGGTGGGAGAATACATGGTGTACGTCCGTAAATTTCTCTTTCCCGATGTCGGCTCCACACTGGAAGCTCTCGGCAAACCATTCTGCCAACTGTGTGCTCCCGCTTCCTTTCCCTGGTTCGAGCGTGACATTCGGGAACTCCCATAGATTTGCCAGAAGCCCTTTTGCAGGCCGTTTCTTCACAAGGATTTCCCCTTGTCCATTCATGATGATGCCGGCTGCCAAAGCAACCTTTTTTGTCTTTTTGACAGTAATTTTCACCGGCAGCTCATTTTGGACGCCCTGCTCCAAAGCCATGCAATGCTCGTTGACCGGGCAAAGCAGGCAGGCTGGTTTGCCCGGTACGCATATGAGTGCCCCCAGTTCCATCAGAGCCTGATTGAAGGAAGATGGATCCTCATGTGAAATGATGATCCGGACAGCATCTTCAAAGATCTTTCTCGTTTTGGGCTTGGCTATATCCTCCCTGATCAAGAGGATTCGCGCGAGCACCCTCATCACGTTGCCGTCCACAGCGGGTTCCGGCACGCCATAGGCGATGCTTAAGATAGCTCCTGCCGTATAAGGCCCGACACCTTTTAAAGCAATGATTTCTTCAGGCTTGTCCGGAACGGTCCCGCCGTATTGTTCTTTGACCTCACGGACCGCCGCCTGCAGATTCCGAACACGCGAATAGTAACCGAGCCCTTCCCATGCTTTCAGGATTTTTTCCTCATCCGCCTCCGCAAAGTCATCCAACGTCGGGAACCATTCCATAAATCGGTTAAAGAAAGGAATGACAGTATCGACCCTCGTTTGCTGAAGCATGATTTCAGATACCCAGACCTTATAGGGATCCTGGTCTGCACGCCATGGCAAATCCCTCTGCTCCTTCTTGAACCAGCCAATCAAGTCTTGCTGGAATGCTTGTATATCAAACTTCTCCATATCAGCCATTTCTCTCACCAGCCTTTTTCGCAAATGTTATATTTTCACCCGATATGGGAATACAAAAGATAATCCGTGTTACGGCATTACCCAAACATGATACAATAAAAGTACAAGAAATATTATTGTACCAATAATAAAATCTTTTTCACAGCATTCATTGCGCCAGCGTGGGCTTTGCCTAAAAAATGAATCAATAGCTGGCCTAATCACATTTTTTCATGATTGGGAATAAAATTAACCAGACTTTTATATAAGGTATAGACGGATAGCAAATTGCAGGAATAGGAGGTTCGACTCGTGGATACTGGTACTCATGTAGTTATGGGAATAGGGCTGGGTGCATTGTCAACCTTGGACCCTGCCATTGCTCAAAGTCCTGTTACGGCCCAGGCAGTCATGCTGGGGACCATCATCGGTTCGCAGGCCCCTGATATCGATACTGTGCTGAAGATGAGAAATAATGCAGTGTACATCAGAAACCACCGGGGCATCACCCACTCCATCCCGGCTGTTCTGCTGTGGCCAATATTGATTGCAGGCTTTCTCTGGCTGCTCATTCCCGATGCAAATATTTTGCATCTCTGGCTTTGGACTTTCCTGGCCGTTTTCATACACGTATTCGTCGATATATTCAACGCATACGGAACACAGGCCCTTCGGCCGCTGACTTCAAGATGGATTGCCCTTGGCGTCATCAATACATTCGATCCGTTCATATTCGGGATTCATGTGGCAGGCCTGATTTTATGGGCATTCGGTGCAGATCCTGGCATGACGTTCATTCTTGTTTATATCATCATGTTCATCTATTACATCGCCCGCTTCAGGGAGCAAAAATTGGTGAAGGATGCGGTGAAGGAACAAATACCGGCTGCAACTAAAATCATTCTGTCGCCTACACTCCGCTACCATAAGTGGAAGGTGGCCGTCCGAACAGAGGATATGTTTTTTGTTGCCGTTGCCGATCGCGGGAAAGTGACCATCGTCGACCGTTTCGACAGAAAACCGATCCCCGACCATCCAGCCATCGAAGCGGCAAAACATGATAAGAACTTGGCAGCCTTCCTTTCTTTCTCGCCAATCTTCCGTTTTGAGCTGAAAGAAGTGGACGGTACCTATGAAGTCAAATTCATCGACCTGCGCTACAGAAGCAACGGCCATTACCCATTTGTGGCGGTTGTACGGCTCAATAGCGACTTCGAAATAACAAATTCCTATACCGGCTGGATTTTCAGCGATGAAAAACTGCAGAAAAAACTGACCGTTATACCAAACTAAAAACCGCAAATCACTTTGCGGTTTTTTGCATGTGTTTCCCACCTATAATATGCCTGATTCTTCCCAAACTAATAAAGTGAAGCTCCAGTCAGCGGGACATTTTCTTCATCCTGCGGATTGGCTGTTTACTGGCTGTTCATTCCAAACATACCTTGGAAGGATTGCAGCCAGTTCACGCTAAATAAAGCAAGCACTAGGGGGATCAGACGATGCGCAATAAAGCAAAGAACTTTCCGAACGCTTTCCGGCAGGAAGGGCAGCCGCGTGCCAAAGCGGAATATGCCTCAACCCGGGCTGATGGCAGCATAAACACCCATCCACAAGAACGGATGCATGCCTCCTCCCATCGAAAAGAAGACTAATGGGGATTCAAGCGGGGATATCCATTCCCCGCTGATTTCTTTTATAAAAAAAGAGGAACCGGCATACACCTATTCTTCTTCTTCTGTCTTTTTAATTTCCTCCAGCATGCTGATCGGCAGCGCTTCCTCGTTCCCTTTCCCGCTTAAGCGGAATCCCCATGCAAAAACGCCGTTCAGATAGTCTACCTTGAAATAGGCGCCGGGATCACCGATA
>CAKQBC010000224.1 GCA_934215995.1 uncultured Bacillus sp.
GCACTAAACATCTACATACCGCGCATAAACTCATCGAACGAAACCCTGTAAGAACAGCGCAATGCCACCCCTCCCATCCCCAGCTAACCAAAAAAGCCGCAGGCCCAATTCCCCTGCGGCTTTCCTATTCATTAAGGTGTTTGTTCACGGTTTAGTTCCCACTTGAATGCAGGCCAAGCTGGTGCAGTCTGGTGGGTCAGGCTTGCTTCATAGATGCCGCCTGCGATGGTTTTGGCCATTTTCAGTACGAGGTTGAGTCTTGTGTTCTGGAGGACGAAGAATTCCATAAATCCGCTGACGTTGACGATGCCGGTTATGTGCATGTCCCCTACTTCTGGCAGGTCTTTATTGACTCCGGCGCCAGGCTTGACGGGCCCTTCTCCGATTTGGATGACTCCGACGCTTTTTAAGCGGCCCAGGCAGGCGTCGATTCCGATGATAAAGGGATTGAAATGCTTCTTTTTGATTTCGTTCAGTTTTTCTTCCAGGTTTACGGCATGGATCGGGTCCTCCAGTGTTCCGTATACATGGAAAGATGAAATGGATTTTTCCTCGAGGAGTGTGCCGACCAGCGGACCTAATGAATCGCCTGTAGAGCGGTCTGTGCCAATGCAGACAAAAACGATGGGACGGCAGCTGATGCCCGCAGGCAGAATATTCTTCAGTTCAGCAGCCAATTTTTCAGCAGAGTTTGTTTCTTCATGCGAGATTCTGGCAGAAGCCCCGCCTTTTTTGTCAAACAAGTTTGGTTTGAAGTTCATATAGGTCCACTCCCTCTTTATTCCTTGCCATGCCCGAAATACAAGTATTTATACGTTTTTAACAGTATACGGAAATTTTGTGTAATCTATACATACCTGTATTATTTAATCGTTAAACAATCGAGTTTTAAACTGTAAAGTCATGAGAAAAATTGATAAAATTATTTTGTTTTACAGAGGGATTCGCACTGAGAGGCAAGATGCAGTATAATTTCATACAAAGTAAAGGATTGAAATTTTGAACGCGATAACTGTCTAGCTCCAGGCGCCATCGGCTCTCGGGTCTAAGCTTGTCTAGTTTCGGCTCCTAGGGACTCGAGGTCATAAGCCGTTCCCTTCCAGAAGGAAAAAACACCTTCTTACAGGGACCGTCTTATGCTTGTCGCCGATAAGCGGGCGCCTTCCGCTTTTCTATATTTTCACTAAAGTAAAGCAGGTGAAATCATGAGTCCTATTGAAAAAATGATTAACAGTATGATAGATAAGCTTTCTAATGAACAGGCGTGGATAAACATCGGGGAAGGCATCTTTAAAATTTTTGCGATTCTGATCGTTACGAGCATCCTGATCAGGATTGGCAAGCTGGCGATCCGCAATATTTTTAAAGTGAGGGCACCGTCAAGGCTCCGAATCTCAGAGCGCAGGGAAGCTACCCTTCTGAAGCTGCTTGAGAATATGCTTACGTATGTGGTGTTTTTCGTTGCGGCGATCATGATATTATCGGTGCTGACGATTGATGTAAAAGCCCTTTTGGCCGGTGCCGGAATCGTCGGGCTGGCTGTTGGATTTGGGGCACAAAGTCTTGTAAAGGACATCATCACCGGATTTTTCATCATTTTTGAAGATCAGTTCTCGGTGGGGGATTATATCCGGATTGATCAATTTGAAGGAACGGTAGAAGAAATCGGATTGCGGACAACAAAGATTAAAAACTGGACAGGTGAAGTTCATATCCTTCCGAACGGAAGCATTATGCAGGTCACTAATTTTTCCATAAATAACAGCGTTGCCTTTGTGGATGTCAGCATTGCTTATGAAGGCGATATTGTGAAAGCTGAAAGAGTTCTTCAGGAATTATTCGAAAAGCTGCCGGGCAAATATGAGGATATGGTCAAGCCGCCGGAAATTCTCGGCATCCAAAATCTGGCTGCTTCTGATGTGGTGCTGCGTGTGGTTTCAGAAACGCTGCCAATGAGGCACTTTTATATTGCACGGCAGCTGCGGAAAGAAATTAAGCTTTGTTTAGATGAGCATGGCATTGAAATTCCGTTCCCGCGTCTTGTTATGTATACGCGGAATGATCAGGCAAAGGAAAATCCTAAACTGAATGCGGAGGGATAAACATGGAGCAAAAGGAATTTGATCTACACGATGTGGTGGAAATGAAAAAGCCTCATCCATGCGGGGTTAACAAATGGAAAATCATCCGAATGGGAGCAGATATCCGCATTAAGTGCGAAGGCTGCGGCCACAGCGTGATGATTCCAAGAAGGGAATTCGCCCGCAAAATGAAGAAAATTCTTGTTAAGCATGAGGGATAAATAGATAAATACGGGGAGATGAGGGTTTTGGCGGATTCATTCAAGTCAGCCTGTCCCCTTAACTGCTGGGACAGCTGCGGCTTTCATGTAACAGTTGAAAACGGTAAGGTGACAAAGGTAGATGGCGATCAGGACCACCCAATAACAAAGGGGAAAATTTGCGGCCGCGGCAGAATGCTTGAAAGCAGGACCAATTCTCCAGAGCGCCTGCTTCATCCGCTAAAGAAGGTGGATGGAGAATTTGTGCGAGTTTCATGGGAGCAGGCTTTGCACGATATTTCCCTGAAAATGAAAGAGCTAAAAGAAACAGCTGGGACCACTTCGGTCCTGCACAGCCATGATTATGCCAATGGAGGCTTGCTGACGAACCTGGGTCAGCGCTTTTTTAACTGCTATGGCGGAGTGACTGAGCTGACGGGATCCATCTGCTGGGGAGCCGGCATCGAGGCTCAGAGCTGGGATTTCGGAGATGCGTATAGCCACGGGCCTGAAGATATTTTAAACAGCAAACATATTGTTGTCTGGGGCAGAAATGTCGCGCGCACCAATATGCACCTGTATCAAAAGCTGCAGGAAGCAAAGAAGCAAGGTGCCAAGCTGTATGTAATTGATCCGATTTTTAATGCGACGGCTAAAATGGCGGACCGCTATTTTTCCATCAAGCCGGGAATGGATGGATGGCTTGCGGCCGGCATCATGAAGGAAATGCTCCGTCTGGGCTTGGAAGATAGAAGTTTCATAGATAAGTATTCTATTGGTTTTGAAGACCTGAATGAACTGCTGAGCAGTGTGACACTTGAGGAAGTGGCAGAAAAAACGGAAGTGCCTGCAGAGGTGATGACCGAGCTTGCGATGGTCTATGGGGACCGCCCCGTTTCCACTTTCTTTGGCCTGGGCATGCAGCGCTACGAAAACGGCGGAAACACGATCCGGCTGATGGATGCTTTAATTGCTGTGAGCGGAAATATTGGCATCCCGGGCGGAGGCGCAAACTATGCCAACAGGCAGGTTGGGCAAAGCTTTGATGGGGAAGCCCTCACCCTCCCTGAACGGAAAACGGCTTTCAGGCAATTTACGATGATGCGGCAGGCAGAGGGAATATTAACAGCAAAAGACCCTGAGATTAACATGATTTTCGTTACGTGTGGAAACCCTTTAACTCAGGTCCCTGACTCATCAAGGGTACGCGAGGCTTTTGCATCTGTTGAGACAGTCGTCGTGATGGATCAGTTTATGACAGATACGGCCAAAATGGCTGATTATGTGCTTCCGGTTGCCACAGTTTTTGAACAGGAAGATGTCTATTACTCTTCCATGTACCATCACTTTGTCAATCATGGTCCGAAGCTGGTTGAACCGCCAGGCGAAGCGAAGACTGATTTATGGGTTTGGACTGAGCTTTCTAAGCGTCTCGGATTCGGAGCCGATTTCGATTTTACAAGAGAAGAGTTTATCAGCATGGGCCTCGGTTCACTTAGTGAGCATGGGATCACATTGGATAGCTTAAGGGCTTCCCACCATAAGGAGCTCCCGGTTGATACGGTGCCCTGGGCAGACCGGCAGTTCAAAACGCCAAGCGGCAAGTATGAATTCACCTCTGCTGCGGCGTTCCGAAAGGGTTCCGAAAGCAGGCTGACACTCGCTCTTCCCCGGGAAACCAAGTGGACGGACAAGGAGCGTGCCAAGCAGTTTCCTTATACATTGCTGACGATTCATCCGCTTCGCTCCAATCATTCGCAGCATTATCACCTTTTGAAGCCTGAGCCAAAGGCAAAGGTGGAAATTGCCGACAATATTGCTGAGAAGCTTGGCCTGCAGGAGAATGATTATGTCAAAGTGTGGAATGACCGAGGGGAAATGAAGGGCTTTGTCCATATAATGAAAAAAGCCCATCCGGATACCATCAATATTGATGAGGGCATTTGGTCAAAATTTGGCGGTCCCGTCAATAATCTTACTTCCAGCCGCGAATCGGACAATGGCCTTGGAAGCACTTTGTACGACTGCCTTGTTAATATTGAGAAAATATAAAAGCGGGTGATAGGCACCTATACCAGTTCAGCAAAGTGGTATAGGTGCCTGTCACCTTTTCTTTACATTTCTCCGGCAACTATCTATAATTGTTAGAGGCTTGTTTAAATGAGAAACAATCGTATTTTTTTAAACATAAGAATCATAACTCTGAATTTCGATAACTGTCTAGCTC
>CAKQBC010000225.1 GCA_934215995.1 uncultured Bacillus sp.
TGGCGAACGGCTGCATCGCGTGATCCTCCGTAAACATCGTATGTGCCGAGCACATCGGCGAGGAACACGGCGTCATATCGCGCCTCCTCCAGAATGCGGGCAAGCTCGATCCAGTAGTCGCTGTCCTTGTACCGGTGGGACTGGTCATCCGGATGCGCCCACAGGCCGGGGGACTGGTGGCCGGGTGTGTTCATCTCGAATGCGTTCAGGTAAATGCGTTTTTTCGTCATGGTCATCATCCTTTCATAGTGGCTCAGGCGTGGGTCCGGCTGTGCTGCCTGCGTACGAGCTCGGCAAAGTAGGCAGTCTGCTTTTCAAGGCGGCTGAGGCAATCTCCGTCAAGAACGGGGATGTCGAGGTTTTTGTCGATCACATCATCCGTGAGATAGATTCCCTTGAGGGCATGGCCCTTCAGCGTGGAAAGGAGCGGCTTCAGCGCATAGTCGAGTGCCAGCAGATGGCCCGGGCTGCCGCCGGTCATGAGCGGGAGGACGGGCGTGGATTCCAGCACATCCTGGGGCAGAAGGTCGATGAACGCTTTCAGGACTCCTGAATAAGAGGCCTTATAGACAGGGGAGCCGACGATGATCCCCTTCGCTCCGCGGATCCTGTCAGCTGCATCCGCCACGGATGGATGGCTGAAGTCGGCAGTAAAGAGCACTTCGGCGGGGATATCACGCACGCCCAGGCGGGTAACGGAAAACCCCTTGTCCTCAAGCAGTCCGCCGATGTAGCCGAGCACACTGTCCGAACGGGAAGCGGCATTCGGGCTGCCGGAAATGATAACGATTTCGGTCATTATGATCTTCCTTTCAGTTTAAATTCTGTCGGTAAACTAGGGAATAAAACCAGACGTACCCGCTGAACAAGATTTCCGGAGAATCCGGGAATTGAAAAAGGCTCTTCTCCCGTGAAAGAATGAGAGAAGAGCCCGACCGGAGCGCATGCACGCCCTGCTGTCTGACTGTTTTCTCATCTTCAGGACAAACTGTCCTTCCGGAGTTAGCACCGTGCAAACCGGGGTTTGCTGGTTGCTGAGGCTTCGCAGGGCCAAATCCCTCCACCTCTCTTGATAAGAAACAAATAACTTTATGAAATTTTAAACTTATCTGAAGTATAGCAGTAATCTGTGGAAAACGGAATACCTTTTATTTTTGGGTAACCATCTCTTTGGCGTATCTGTTTTGAGGAAAAGGAATCCCCAGATTACCACGCAACGTATCAGCTTCGTAATCATCACGGAAGATGCCCCGTCTTTGAAGAATAGGAACAACATGGTCCACAAATGTATCCAGAGAATGCGGTCCGGCTGAAGCAAAGATGAATCCGTCTGCCCCTTTTTTCTCAAACCATTCTTGAATGAGATCCGCCACTTTTTCTGGAGTTCCGATGAAAGGAGTTCGAGGGGTGGTCTCGCTTAATGCAACCTGACGAAGTGTCAAATTCTGTTCTTTGGCCTCCCGTTTGATTCGATCCGTATGACTCTGGAAGCTGTTCTTCCCTAAGTCACCGACATCCGGGAATGCTTCATCCAACGGATATTGCGAGAAATCATGATGCTCAAAATAGCGTCCCAGGTAGTCCAGTGCCTTTTCGATGGATACCAAGTTGGCGATTTCCTGATATTTGCGCTCTGCATCTTCTTCGGTTTCACCGATAATCGGCGATATTCCCGGCATGATTGCAATCTCATCAGGATTTCTGCCCAAAGCTTCGGCCCGATCCTTCACGTCCTGATAGAACGCTTGGGCAGCCTCCAACGTCGGACCCGCTGTAAAAATGGCTTCCGCATATTTTGCTGCATAATTTCTTCCGTCTTCAGAAGATCCCGCCTGGAAAATGACAGGATGGCCCTGTTTGGATCTCGATATATTAAGAGGGCCCTGGACAGAGAAAAATTCCCCTTGATGATTTAGTTGGTGCATTTTAGAAGGATCAAAAAACACTCCCGTTTCCTTGTCACGGATAAACGCATCGTCTTCCCAGGAGTCCCACAGCCCTTTTACCACTTCTACATATTCGGATGCAATCTGATACCGCTGTGCGTGGCCGGGATGTTCCTCGATTGTCTTACTATAGTTCAAAGCGGTTTTCTCAAGCGGGGAAGTGACGATATTCCAACCGGCCCGCCCATTGCTGATGTGGTCAAGTGAAGCAAACTGCCGGGCAATGTTGAACGGTTCGCTATATGAAGTGGAAACAGTTCCGACTAGGCCAATGTGAGAAGTGACCGCGGCCAGCGCGGACAATATAGTTAAAGGCTCAAAACGATTGAGAAAATGCGGAATCGATTTCTCGTTGATATATAAACCGTCTGCAATGAAGACCAGGTCAAATTTTCCTTCCTCGGCCTTCTGCGCCTGCTGCTTATAAAATTCCAGGCTGATACTGGCATCCGCCTGCATATCGGGGTGTCTCCAGCCCGCAATATTTCCGCCCACGCCATGAATAATTGCTCCCAATTTCATCTTTCTTTGTGCCGGCATTCCGATTCCTCCTTCATACTTCTGTTGCGGTCGGTGCTTTCCCTTGGGAAGGCACCAAGCCATTCGGATCATTCTGTATCGAATCCGTAGTAGAGCTGAAATCGTCCTTCCTGCTGATTTTTCGACTGTTGCCCACGATGATGACGTAAAGTGCTGCAGCTGCCATATAAACGAGGGTTCCGATCAAGTACTTGACCGATAATGAAGTCAACAGGAAGTATCCTTGGACGAACAGTAGCAGAACAGCCATGCCCACTGAGAATTTCAATGCTGTTGGTGGTAATTTGAACGGTGCATTCCGGTATGCGTCAGGATATTTCTTAGGTAATTGGATGGCTGCGACAATAGGGATGATATTCGCGAGCAGGAATACCCCGGTTCCCAGTGCTGAAATGGTTCCGAGTGATAATCCGGTAATAATCGGAATGAGTCCGACGATATAAAACACAGTCAGAAGCCAATGCGGCGTTCCAAATCGTTCATTGACCTTTCCGAGTGATTTAGGCAGCCATCCATCTTCACAGGCGACCAGCAATCCTTTTGTGACCCATGAGAATGTTGCGTTTAATGTGGTTGCCAGTGCAAACATGGCACCACCGACCATGAAGAATAAGAATAGCGGTTCCGGCAAAATCGCCCGGGCAACATCAGTCAGCGGTTGATTGGCGACAGTCTCGATCGGCAAAACACCAACCGCTATGGTTGCCATGAATGCATATAAAACTCCGACGCCAATCGTCGTTACCAGAATGGTTAACGGAATGTCCCTGCCCGGCCTTTTCATCTCCCCGCCCAGTTCGGCGATCACTTGTGCACCGCCTGTGGCGAAAGACAGCAATGCAACCGCAGTAAAGAATCCAACGATTCCGTTTGGCAGCATATCATTTGCGTTAAACACAGAATCATTCACTTCAGGGGTTCCCCAGAAAGCGAAAATCAATAGTGCAAGCAATAAGATGATGACCATGTATTTTTCAACAATCGCTGCAAATTTCACACCTGCAATATTGGTAAGGAAGGTGACAGTGAGGATCAGAAATGCTGCGGGCATGATCGGGATGGAGGGTACAAGTCCTTGAAGATAATCGGCAAATGAGATTGCGTACATGGCAATCGTCAAGTTGCCCAAAATAAACAGCAGCATCCAGAAGAACCCCAACTTTGGAGAGAGAAGCCGGCTCGTATATCGATAGAGCCCTCCTGTTGTCGGCATTGCGGAACCCATCACAGCAATCGGCAGTATCGTGAAAATCGTTATGATGGAAGACAGGATAAACGCCAAAGTGACCCCGCTCCCTGTCATTCCGATTGCAATACCTGTCAGGGACATGACCCCTGCACCGATAATTTGTCCTGCTGCAATGCCCATAACATCCCCTAAGCCCAGGACTTTTTTTAATTTCGACTCTTGGCTGACCATTTTTTATCCCCCATTACCTTAATGCTTTCATTAATTTCAGGTTTTCTGCTGTACCTTATAAATCGTACCGATAGCATCTGGTGTAGCTGCCGGCATTTTCAAATTCATGCTGACTGTCGCGTTTGAACCCGAAGCGTTCATACAGCTGGATAGCTTTTTCCATGATCTCGCCTGTGAACAAATAGACGGAATCCGCGTTTTTTTCCTTGCCATATAAGAGGCAGGCTTTTAATAATTCCCGTGCAATACCTTTGCCCCTCGCTTTTGGATGAACGGCCAACAAACGAATGAAGGGATCTGTAATGGTGATTTCCATCCCCATCCCTTCATAAGAGTTCTTTGCGTTTTCAAAAAGCTGGACTGTGCCGAGAATCTCATCGCCGTCCTTTGCAACTAAAATCCGGTCCACATGCGGGCTGTTCACGGAATCGACCATTCCCTGTACGTATAAATTCCAAAATTCTTCGTCTTCGACTGAATGCTTATACTGAGCGTAGCTCTCGACCAACAATTGCTGGACAGCTTCTTTATGTTCATCCGTAAGTTCCTCGATAATAATCGCTTGGATCATGAGAGGGCCTCCTTTGAATTCATAGG
>CAKQBC010000226.1 GCA_934215995.1 uncultured Bacillus sp.
AATTATTGCTTTTCGGAGGCGCAATCCGTGATGCTGGTACAGTTAAAGCAAGGAAAACCGGTAAATATGCAACGTCAGATTGGATGGAAATCGAAAAACAAAGAGGGATTTCCGTTACTTCCTCTGTCATGCAGTTTGAATATAAGGATTGCAAGGTGAATATTTTGGATACACCTGGCCACCAAGACTTCAGTGAGGACACGTACCGAACACTGACAGCGGTGGACAGTGCTGTGATGATCGTCGACTCCGCAAAAGGGATTGAAGACCAGACTATCAAGTTGTTCAAAGTATGCCGTATGCGCGGTATACCGATCTTTACGTTCATCAACAAGATGGACCGTCAAGGGAAAGAGCCCCTGGAACTATTAGCGGAGCTTGAAGAAGTGCTTGGCATCGAATCATACCCGATGAACTGGCCAATCGGCATGGGGAAAGACTTCGAGGGCATTTATGACCGCTATAATAACCGTATCGAGCAATTCAAGGCAGACGAGAACAATCGTTTCCTGCCTCTGAATGAAGATGGAGAGCTTGAAGCCGACCATCCATTGAAGGAGTCGCCTCTGTTTGAACAAACACTTGAGGAAATCATGCTGCTTAATGAAGCTGGAAATGAGTACAGTGTGGAGAAAATCCTTGAAGGGCAATTGACTCCGGTATTTTTCGGAAGTGCCCTTACAACATTCGGTGTGCAGACATTCCTCGATGCATTCCTTGACTTTGCTCCTTCGCCAGGACCAAGGATGTCGACAATCGGGGAAATCGATCCTGTAAGCGAGGAGTTCTCAGGATTTATTTTTAAGATACAAGCGAACATGAATCCGAAGCATCGTGACAGGATTGCGTTCCTTCGCATTTGTTCAGGCAAATTCGAACGAGGCATGAATGTCAGCTTGACCCGTACAGGCAAATCCATAAACCTTTCTTCCTCAACACAATTCATGGCCGATGAGCGTGCGACAGTAAATACGGCTGTCAGCGGCGATATTATCGGTTTGTACGATACAGGGAATTATCAAATCGGGGATACATTGACATCTGGCAAAGAAATGTTCCAATTTGAGAAGCTGCCGCAGTTTACGCCTGAAATCTTCATGAAGGTTTCTGCGAAAAACGTCTTGAAACAAAAGCATTTCCATAAGGGAATCAATCAGCTAGTCCAAGAAGGGGCGATCCAACTGTTCAAGACTGTAACGATGGAAGAATATTTGCTTGGAGCTGTTGGACAGCTTCAATTCGAAGTGTTCGAAAACCGGATGAAAAATGAATACAATACGGATGTGAACATGGAGCGAATCGGCAATAAGTTGGCTCGTTGGGTAGAAGGGAACGAAGTCGATGAAAAATTGAACAGCTCCCGCAGCATCCTGGTGAAAGACCGTTACGAACAATACGCATTTTTGTTTGAAAACGATTTTGCATTGCGCTGGTTCCAGGACAAAAATCCGGACGTGAAACTATATAACCCAATGGATGTTAAATAACAGCAGAATGAAAGGCCGCTTTCGATTTGAAAGCGGCTTTTTTGGTGCACCCTGCATGGATGTAAGCTTTAGGGTGAAAGTCCCGAACTTCGAAGGCAGTAGTAGGGGTTAGCCAAAGACAAGGGTGTCCGTGGTGACGCGGAATCTGATGTTGTTGGAGGCAAATCTCCGTTCCAAGGAACACGAACTGCATACGAGGCTGGCTATCATTGAGTGAGTTTGCCAAACAAAACAAAACCCATACTGCCGAAGGTGATAGAGAGTAAATGCAGTGGGGACATGGAGAGAAAGCGTGCACTCTTACCCGGGGAGGTCTGATGGAAACGTGAAGTATCCTTTATAACCTGCTTAGTGATAGGCAGCAGAACCATCAGAAGTCAGCGGTGGACCGACCTTGGAAACGTAAGTTTCTGGGGTTCAGTTTCACGTCGACAAGAGAGCCAAAGATTCATATCTCCAAGGCAAGCATCCAGCGAATGAAGAAGAAAGTACGGGAAATCACTTCCAGGAAGCTGCCATACCCAATTGAATACCGGATTGAAAAGCTGAACCAGTATTTAACGGGATGATGTGGATACTTTGCGCTTTCAGACACGAAAACCATTTTCGAATCACTGGATAGCTTGACCCGTAGAAGACTCCGAATGTGCTTGTGGAAGAACTGGAAAAAAACCAAGAACCACGGTGAGGAACCTTACCCAGCTCGGCGTCCCGAAAGGGAAGGATTATGAATGGGGTAACAGTCGAAAAGGGTGCTGGCGCATATCTAATAGCCCTATCCTAAGCAGAGCCTATGAAATGCCTACTGGCATTCCCAAGGGCTCAAAAACTCTACAAATTCGTTATGAAACCTTGCGTCACTTATCTTGATAAACCGCCGTATACGGAACCGTAGGTACGGTGGTGTGACAGGTCGGAGGTTAATCACCCCCTCCTACTCGATTGCAGATTCATGTAAGGGGTGGCATCTGGCTTCTTGACAAGTTTTGTCCGTTCCTGTAATTTTAATATATTGCTTCACTTTTATGCTTAAAAGCGTTTAAGTGAAAAAGTGAGATAGCCAAATCATAACTACTTGATCAATTGACATGCTTTACTCTGATTTATAGGGAAGAAAGCCAGGAGGGGGAAACATGCTGCACACTGCAAAAGCAAAGCTTCCTTTTTGGGAAGCTCTGCTAGTACTAATAATCATATTGTTCATATTGAGCGGAGGAATCATTTATTTGAAAATGGTCCCTCATTTGCCGATGACTCTTTCCATTGTTTTGCTGATGATTTTTGGGATTTTTAAGAAAATCCCGGTTGATGAACTGCAAAAGGGGATTGTTAACGGAGCGTCTTCCGGCCTCGGCGCTGTATACATATTCTTCTTTATCGGAATGCTGATCAGCAGCTGGATGGCAAGCGGCACAATTCCTACACTGATGTATGCAGGGTTCACATTATTTGCCGATGTGCCATTATATTTTTCGATTTTCCTTGTTTGTTCAATTGTCGGGACATGTATAGGAAGTGCATTCACAACAGCAGCTTCCATAGGTGTAGCTTTTCTTGGGATGGCAGCAGCCATGGATGCCTCTCTTGCAATCTCTGCAGGGGCTGTTGTATCCGGAGCCTATCTAGGGGACAAGATGTCGCCATTGTCGGACACTACAAATCTTGCATCGGAAACAGTCGGAGTGCCACTGTTCGAGCATATCAGGAATATGCTTTGGACTACAGTTCCAGGGCTGTTAATCGCTGGTTTCCTGTATTATATACTGTCGCCTTCGGGCAGAGGGAGCACTGCTGAAGTGACCGACTTTATGCACGCATTACAGGCAAATAGCTTTATTAGCTGGATTGCCATGGTTCCTTTCTGTATCGTAGTCGTTATGGCCATATTGAAGGTTTCGACAGTCCTGACTCTTTCAGCCGGAATTGTTTCCGGGATGGCTGTTGCCTTCATTGCAGATCACATCATGACGTTTACGAAGATGTCCGGAATCCTATTTTCGGGTTTTGTGATGGAAAGCAATGTAGAACAGCTCAATTCAGTCCTTTCAAGAGGGGGAATTGAGAGTATGATGTACTCCATTTCACTCGTATTGCTTGCGCTTGGGATGGGCGGTCTGCTGTTCACGACGGGCATTATCCCGTCCATACTGAAAAAGTTCGAGTCCGGCCTGAAAAGCCTATTCTCACTTACTATGGCAACCGCCTTTACGGCTTTAGGGATCAATTTTCTAGTAGGTGAGCAATATTTGTCCATCCTGTTGACAGGGAAGTCGCTCGAGGGACAATACAAAAAATTGGGCTATGAGAAGAAGAATTTGGCCCGTGCCATTGAGGATACGGGAACTGTTGTGAATCCATTGATTCCTTGGGGTGTATCCGGAGTTTTCTTGACAAGCGTACTTGGGGTTTCAACGCTTCAATATTTGCCTTTTACATTCTTTTGCCTACTTTGCCCGGTATTGACCATCCTCAGCGGCATCACCCATATCGGTATTTCAAAAGAAAGATTGACGAATAAACCATTTGCCTGATTTGCGGCAGATGGTTTTTTTACTGGTATGATTGGTTGGAAATTTAGGTTGGCTGGTGCTGTTCAGTGATTTACAGATTGGGATTGTTTGTGGAAGGTGTTCATTTTATGTATGGTTATTAAAAAAATGGACAGCAAATAAGAATGGAAGGTTATTGTCCATCTGAAGAGTCTTGCAGAAAAAAGGTGCTGATTCTATTAGGCAACTACTATTTTTGGGGAAAATAGAGTGGTTACTTTTATACATACAGACTGAGCCCCTTCGCTATCATCTGTTTTACCCTCTCAACCTGTTGCCAGGATGATTCAAGCGGCAGATGGTCTTCACTACTACGGGCCCGCAGCCATTCCGGTTACCTCATGGGTGCTGACACACCTCTTTAACCGAAACTTCAAACGTTCCATTGCTTTTATCCCTTTTTTTGAAACCCTTAGGCCTCCACTATGCAAACATGGACTAAAACCGGTTTAATAGCCAATTGTA
>CAKQBC010000227.1 GCA_934215995.1 uncultured Bacillus sp.
GCTATAGCGTATATCTCCATACGGTCACCCCGTTCAAAATGGATTTACATCCCTACTTAAATTATATCCCTAAAATCATAGGTTTCGTTTCATTTATTTTTACTATTCGGTCAACATTTCTTGTACACTGGCGGATGCTCAATCGACTCGAGGATCCGCTCCAAGTCGCGGAATTGGACAATAACCGTTTGTGTATTCACGTTTGGATGGAAGCCGATTGTATCTTCCCGGTCTACACTTTCATCAATGACGACCTGTATTTTGCCATCCTGGTCTTTTGGGAGGGCAATCGGTGTCACTTCCCCCGGATGCAAACCGAGCAATGCCTCCAATTCTTCAGGTGAGGCAAAAGATAATCTCGAAGTCCCTAATTCAGCCGCCAGCCGTTTTAGGTCCACCTTCTTTTCCTCCGGAAGAAGAAGCATAAAATACTGTTTATTTTTCTTTGTTTTTAAGAGCAGGTTTTTTACTTGCGGGCCAGGCAGTTCAGCCTCATAGTGTTTAACGGATGAAATCGGTTCATGCTCGTACCGGGTATATTCGATCTCCAATTTTTTCAGCAGGTCATATGCATCCTTTACGGCAGGTCTCTTCATTCTGAACCCCCTCCTTGCCTGTCTATGTCTATACTTCTATTATAAATTCTGCCAAGTAAAAAAGAAAATTGCACTGTCTGATTCACGCGGACATGAATTATAGGCATAGAAAAAGCCGGCAACATTCGATTGCCGGCTCGTTCACCCTACCCTATTCTTTCGGATATGCTTCAGCACCAACATACCTTTCTTTCAAAATCGAACGATGATGCAACTCATGCCCTGCGATAATATAAGCCAGTGCATTCACCGATACAATTGAACCGTTCGCAGTCCCTGAACGGCTCCACGCATCTTCATTGAAGCTTCTCAGCAATTGTACGGTTGAATTTCGGACAGCAAGCAGGTTCTTCTTCAGCTCCTCCATTGTTTGCTGATTGAATGAAGCGTCTCTCACATAACGGTCTTCTTCAAAGCCCGGCAGCTGGGCTGTATCGCCACGCCCAAAGGCAAGCAGCCTGTACGACATGACCCGCTCCGTATCTGCCATATGGCCGAGCACCTCTTTGACTGTCCACTTATCGGAAGCATAGCGATACTCCCCCTGCCTTTCCGAAGTGGTGTCCATAAGCGAGATGGTTTCATGTATTTGCCGTTCCAAAATATCTGTTATCTCTCCATCCGGAACCATTGCTACATAATCCTTGTAATATTCGGCATGCTCCGTCGATGATGGCCTAATTCCCCTCATTCCCTTTCCCCCATTCCCCTATTGTTATTATTGTTTATTGCCCATAAAACTCCATATGCCCTTTTTCCTGCTTGTAATACTCAAGCCTGTCCTGCAGGGTGCCGGTATGGAACTCGAATTTATGCCCGTCCGGATCAGTGAAATAAATCGACTTCTTGTCCCTATCATCCCTTGGCCGACCCTCGAGAATATTCACGTTCAGCTCTTTCAATCTAGTATGTATATCACCGAAATCCGCTTCATCGATTGAAAAAGCGATATGTGTATACGATTGCCGGATTTCCTCGCGAGGTATGTCTTTTTCCACATTCAGTGCGAGCCAGTATCCGGCCAAATCGAAATAGGCTGTATTTTTCCCTTTCACAAGCAGTTCTGCACCAAACACATTCTGATAAAAAGCAATCGATTTCTCCAAATCAGAAACCGAAAACAAAAGATGGTTGATCCCCTTTATCCGCACATCCTTCACCCCAACGATCTTTTTTTTCTGCTGGATCAGTAAAAAATCCGGCTTAAAGAATAGGTATTCTTAATAAGCCGGCGCCTCTTTTTTATTCAGTACAAACTGGCTGCATAATCCCGCTGGTTTATGCGTACTTGGCAAGTTCTTTCCGAAGCTCATCAGCCTGGGCCAAAGCGGACTGGTCATTGAGGACGTCTCCCGGCCTATGGCCATGCCCGATCACATATCCATTCAGGCTGGCACCGAAAAATTGAAAGATCAGTTGGAACTGGAGAATAAGCGGCAAGCCTTTGACGGTCGGCTGATTGCCGCCGACAGCCACGACAAATCCTTTCTTCTCGGACATTTGCTTTCGGAAATCCGGATAGTTGGCATCCCTTAACGTTTGCGACCACCGGTCGACAAAATTCTTCATCGGGCCGGACATACCGTACCAATAGATCGGTGTGGCAAAGACGAGTGTTTCATGGGGAATCATGCGGTCAATCAGGCTATCATACTCATCGTCCACTTTCAGGAACCCGCCTTCCTCATGGCGGCGATCCTCAATCGGCAGGATCAGGTGATCCCTCAGATAAATTTTCTCGGCAGGCAGCCCATCAAGCGCACGGTCAGCCAGTGTCTCCGTGTTCCCATTGGGCCGTGTCCCGCCATATATCACAGCTATTGACATGAATGCATCCTCCTTCTCTTTCCTGCTATTTCCATCATATACGAAAGACAGCCACTCATACCACTTTTTAAGCCGGATTTAATCCATGAGGATTTCACGGATATCCTCTTCCGTCAATGCGAATGAACCATCCTTGCCTGGAGAGATGATTTCCTCTATCAGGTTCTTTTTCTTTTCCTGCAGCTGATTCATCTTTTCTTCAATCGTGCCTTTTGTAATGAGCTTCAGTACCTGGACCGGCTTCTTCTGACCGAGCCGGTGGGCACGGTCGGCAGCTTGCTCCTCGACCGCAGGATTCCACCATACATCATATAAAATGACTGTATCCGCACCAGTCAGATTCAAGCCCGTTCCCCCTGCCTTCAAGGAAATCAGGAAGATGTCCCGTTCCCCTGCGTTGAACTTCCTGCAGGTTTCCACTCTTTCTTCTGAAGGTGTATTCCCGTCAAGGTAAAAGAAAGGCACACCTTCATTGGTCAAATGACGGCCGATGATGCCGAGCATCTTCGTGAATTGCGAGAAGATGAGCACGCGCCTGCCGGCAATCCGGGACTGCTCGATGATCTTCTTCAGCTGTTCATATTTGGCCGAGGTCCCCTCATAGCCATCCACAAACAATGCCGGATGGCAGCAGATTTGCCGCAGCCTTGTCAGACCGGCAAGAATCCTGATCCGGTTCTTCCTGATTGTCTCTTTATCGAGATGCTTGAACGTGTCATGCCGAAGCTTGGCCAAGTATGCCGCATAGAGTTTCTTCTGCTCAGGCAGCAACTCGACGATGTCGAGGTTCTCTGTTTTCTTCGGCAACTCATGCAGCACATCTTCCTTCACCCTCCGGAGCATGAAGAGGCTGCTCCTTTTGGCGATCGATTTCCGGTTCAGCTGGCTGAATTCCTTCAAGCCAAGGAACAATTCCGGGAACACGACATGGAAAATCGACCACAATTCCTCAGGGGCATTTTCCACCGGTGTTCCTGTCAATGCAAAGGAGTGCCCAGCCTTGATTCTCTTGACCGTTTTCGCTGTCTGGGTCAACGGATTTTTGAAAGCCTGCGCTTCATCGAAAAACACCGTATGGAACTGCCGCTTTTCATACATGGAAATGTCGGCCCTGAGCAGATGGTAGGAAGTGATGATTACATCGATCCCGGCCGCTTCCGCTTCACTCATCAGTTCATTTCGTTCCGCACGGGTTCCGTCAATAACGACGGCTGCTATTTCAGGAGCAAACTTCATCAGTTCCCCGAGCCAGTTATACGTCAAGGAAGATGGGCAGACAATCAATGACGGCTGCTTGGATTCCCGGATCGTTTCAAGCTCTGACAAAAGGAATGCTATGCTCTGTATCGTTTTGCCCAGGCCCATATCATCTGCAAGAATGCCGCCGAATCCGTAGCTGGCCAGCGTTTTAAGCCACCTGTACCCCTGTTTCTGGTATTCCCTCATGATTCCGTCGAGCGATTCGGGCACCTGATGATCCTCGCCATCCGGTTCATTTATCGCTTCAAGGAAATCACGGAAACTCTGTTCAAACGTGAATGTATCCTCCCCTGCTTTATCCAAAAGTCGAAGCCCCCGGACAATCGGGACATTCAAGCCTGCTTCCCAATCGGTATCCTGCTCGGGAACTTCGTTCAAAAAGCGCTGGATTTCCTCGAACTCCCTCGTTTCCAATGATAGAAGCGAGCCATCCCGAAGACGATAATACTTCCTTTTCTCCTCCAATGCCTCCAGCAGTTCACGGATGCTTTCATCCGGAATCCCGTCCATCGTCACCTTGAACTCCAGCCAATCGGTTCGCTCCTTCTTCATTTTCACGCTGATCCTCGGCTTCGGGTTCCCTTTGAATATCCGGTTCCTCACTGCTGTTGTCGCATATACTTGGACAAGCTTCTGAAGCTTCGGAAGGCGATGGTGCAGAAAGTCGTATTCAAGCGCTTCATTATGGAGGTAAAAGCCGCCCTCTGTTTTCGTGAATGAGCTTTCATCGATCAGTTCCATGATCTGTTCTTCTTTCCTCATATCCCGTATTAGAAAATGCCCAGGCTCTCCAGACAGGGATAGAGG
>CAKQBC010000228.1 GCA_934215995.1 uncultured Bacillus sp.
CAATCAGATTGCTGCGATTGCCTGCAAAAGCTTCGAAACGATCAAATCTTTTTCTTCAATCGATATATTGAGAGGAGGGGACAATGTCAATACATTGTTATAGCCGGCTACGGTTACCCCGTTCTTCCCGATGATCACCCCGTTCTGTTTGCAGTGGGCAATGATTTTGTTGACGATTGATACATCTATAGGCACTTTTGTCCCGCGGTCGGATACGAGCTCAATGCCGATCAGCAAACCTTTCCCGCGGATATTGCCGACGTGCGGGTTGTCTGCCAATTTCTCCTTCAGTTCTTTCAGCAGGACGGCGCCCATTTCTTCTGAACGGCTTATGAGATTTTCCCGTTCCATGACTTCGAGGTTTTTCAGCGCTACTGCACAAGCGGCAGGCGAGCCGCCAAACGTGTTAACGTGGCGGAAAAAGTCATAATCACCATTTTCCATAAAGGATTCATACACTTCGCGGCGCACCGCTGTAGCGGATAAAGGCATATAAGCACTTGTCAGCCCTTTGGCCATTGTTACGATATCAGGCTTAATGCCATAGTTCTGATGGCCGAATGCTTTGCCGGTCCGGCCGAATCCGCAGATTACTTCATCGACAATCAGCAATGCCCCGTGTTTGCGGCAGACTTCCTGAACCCCTTGCAGGTAATTGTCGGGAGGCATAATGACCCCGCCGCCTGTAATGATCGGTTCAACAATCATCGCAGCAATCGTATCGGAATGCTCCCAAGTCATTGCTTCGTCGATGGCTTTGACGGAAGGGAGCTCCAGCGGGTTTTCATGCTCCTCCGGGTACCGGTATTGGTCAGGCGCCTTCACATGGAGGAACCCCGGAGCCAAAGGCTCGTATTTATATTTTCGTTCGGCTTGGCCGGTGGCAGCCAATGCGCCCATAGAGTTGCCGTGGTATGCCCGGTAGCGGGATACGATTTTATAGCGGCTCGTTTCGCCCTTCTGCTGAAAATATTGCCGAGTTATTTTAAAGGCTGTTTCGTTTGCCTCCGATCCGCTATTAGAGAAAAATACAACATAATCGTCACCGAGCATGTCGCTGATTTTCTCGGCCAGAAGGATGGCCGATGGATGGCTCATGGAGAGAGGGGTGTAGTTATTCTTAAGCAATTGCTCGTATGCCGCTGTGGCAATTTCTTTATTTCCATATCCGACATTCACACACCAGAGTCCAGCCATAGCATCCAGGTACCGCTTTCCGTGGATGTCTGTCAGCCAGGAACCTTCCGCCTTTTCGATGATCATCGTTGCATCCGGATTATACGGCTTCATCGAATGCCATACGTATTTTTCATCTTTTTCTGATAAATTTGTGCCGACCTGCATATTCATCCATTTCACTTCCTTTGTGTGATCTGTTTCCTATCTCCATTGTGCCTTGTTTTGGAATGACTATCATCTTACATTCTGTAACATTTTGACGGAGAGTGATTTCACATAATGCCCTGTTTTCTTTACAAATAGGAAAACAGGGCAGGAAGAGGGAAGGGCAGCCCTAATAGGAATGTCAGATGGAGGATCTGGCTTCCCCCAGGCCATCCTCGTTACTGAAGAAGTTATACTGGGTTGCGAGAAGCATCAGTTCCAGGGCAAGGCGTTTAGGCGGCAGCAAATAATCACTGCCTAACAGGGATTCAATTTTTGCAAGCCGGTGGTAGAGTGTCTGGCGGACAATGAATAGTTTTTCGGCTGTTTCCTGTTTCATGCAGTTGCATTGCAAATAGACCTGCAATGTCTTGATGAGCTGGCCATTATGCTTGGCATCGTGCTCATACAGCGTTCTCAGGTGTTTTTTTGCCATGTCCATAATGGCTTTGTTCTTCTGCATTTGCAAAACGAGCTGGTAGATGTATATGTCTTCATAAAAATAGGATAGCTGCTGGGCATTTGTCCGGATCAGCAAGGTGTCTTTGGCTGTTTCGAAGCTTTGGGCCACCAGGTGGATATCATCAACGGTTTGGCCGACGGCAGTTACAATCTTCAAATGGCTGACATTGTTTTTTCTTCTGAAAGCATGCAATTTATTGATGCAGGAAGTCATTCGCCTTTTTAAGTCTTTATCGATCAGGTCAGCGATAATATAGACCAATTGATTTCTGGACTCGACAATAAAAAGGATGAAGCCGTTTTTTTCGAATATGCCTCTAGAGTACATTTTGTAGTATGTTAAATCGGCATCCTGCCTTGAATTCTGGAATTTTTCAATCATTACCATATATGTACAGTTCAGCAGTTTCGGATTTTCCTGTTCATTTAAAAAAGCAGTCAATTGCTGTTTTTCTAAGGTACCATCGAGCCATGATTCCATGAAAGTACGGTACTCCGTATTTTGCTTTTCCTCTGTGTAGAGGCTCCTCAATAAATATTGGGAAAGGGCTATGACAGTTCGGTCCAGAACAAGAATATCAAAATCGGTAATCGTTCTTTCTTCGCTGAAGATCAGGACTTCGCCGTAGCTTTCTTCAAGGATGGTCACCTTGCATCCAGCCATATGCTTTTCCCTGCCATTTTGTTTCATCATTTGTTTATGGACAGTTTGTCCATGGTTTGGGATGTAGAGAGGCTGCTGGCCGTGGATATGGAAGAGGACATGCACGTCCAAAAACTGGCTGAGCCTCATCAGGATCTGTTCATAATGGGTCAGCTTTAAGGTCAGTTTATTGATGTCCTGGGCATAATTCTCCAACCGTTTCATTTGGTTGAATTGCTCATTAATAATATGTGTATGGACATACTGGGTAATTTCCACGAAAGGGACGATTTCCGAAAAGACAATGATGGGGAAGTCATGCTGTTCCGCTATTTGCTGTACTGACTGGGGCACGCTTTGTACGTATTCAAAGCACTCTATGCAAAGAGCAGTCGCATTCTGGCCAATCAGCTGCTGTACAAAGCGCAGGAAAGTCGCTTCCTCCTTCAGTTGGATTCCTGTTGTAAGAATAAGTTCATTTCCCTTAATCAGTTCTTCGATTTTCGTAGTTTCCAAAATGTGAACCCATTTTATTGGTTTCTGCAATCCAGCTTTTCCCGTGAGCAAGGTGGCTTTCGGGAAGTGGCTTTTAGTGAGCAGTTCTTTGACTGTTAATGGATATGACATAACAAACCCGCCCTTCTAGTAAGACTGAATAAAAAGAAATTTTTAAGGAGATTGAAATATATTATTTGATCTGGTGAAACGGCACGAATCAGGGAGATTGCTTTCATGGATGGACATGCCTCATGGCCGTGGAAAGCAAAAAAGGCCTTTCCTTTTTATAGTAAAAATATAACATACTGTAAAATGTAAGGGTGGAATATTTTACGTTTTGTTTATATTGATAGATTACCGGTTGTGATATATTTTGCTACATAGCAAAAAATGTAAACGGAAAGGGGCATGCCATATCATGAAGCAAATAGCATTTGTTAATGGGGAAGTGATCAGCCAGAATGCGAATGGAGATGTCTATGAAGCGTGCTTAATTGAAGGGAATCGCATAAGCGCTGTAGGGACAACAAAAGAAATTAATAAGTTATTAAAAAAAGGGGCACATGTAGTGGACCTGAATGGAAAGGCACTGCTCCCTGGATTAATTGATGCCCATATGCACTTGTTTTTACTGGGAAATACGTTAATCCACATTAATTGCAAGGATCCTGCCATTAAATCTGTGGCTGAGCTGTTAGGGAAAATAGCAGAAGCAGCAGTCGCCCCGAAGGGAGAAATTATCCGTGTTTTCGGCTTTAATGAAGCAATGGTGGAAGAGAAGAGATATCCGTCATTACAAGAACTTGATGCTATATCAGAGGACCACCCAATTATCATCACGAGGACATGCGGCCATATCGGAATTGTAAACTCAGCTGCTATGAATCTGGCGGGCATTGATGAAAATACGCCCTGCCCGCATGGAGGAACAATCGAAAAAGATAGTAACGGCCGGCTGACTGGACGGCTCATTGAAAATGCCTTCCTTCAATTTAACCAGTACATACCCTACAGTGAGGATGAACTTTATAAAGCTCTTGGAAAAGCGCAGGACAAGCTATTATCCTATGGGATTACGAGTATCCATGACGCAGGCGGCTTTAATGAGGATAGTTTCCGCATCATGCAGCAGGCTTCCCGCTCAAAACATTTGAAGCTCCGCGTTTATGCGATGATCGGTACATTAAATAACTGTGAAGAATTTTTGAAAACAATGCTTGCATCAGGCGTAGTATCATACATCGGTAATGAATTTTTTACAATTGGACCGGCAAAATTGTTTTTAGATGGCAGCAGTACCGGCCCAACAATTGCTACTCGGGAACCGTATGACAGTGATGATCGAAACTGCGGCTATCTGCAATATACTGAAGACGAACTGTATGATCTTTTGCTCCCGGCCCATCAAAAAGGGTATCAGCTTACCGTGCATGCCCAGGGAGATAAGGCTATAGAGCAGTATTTGAATGTAATAGAAAAGCTACAGCATAAACATCCTC
>CAKQBC010000229.1 GCA_934215995.1 uncultured Bacillus sp.
AACAGGAGCCGGATGCCGGCCTTGGGAATGGGGGCCTTGGCCGTCTGGCAGCCTGTTTCATGGATTCCCTGGCAACATTGGCTTATCCTGCAGTCGGCTATTCAATCTGTTATGAATATGGATTGTTCAAACAGAAGCTTGTGGATGGCTGGCAAACGGAACTGCCTGATATATGGCTGCCCGGCGGGGATGTTTGGCTGCACAAAAGGAACGATTTGTCTTTTTCCGTTAAATTCGATGGGAAAGTCAAGGAAATGTGGACCGAGAAAGGATTGCAGATTGACCACCAAGATTATGATGAAGTAGAAGCGGTAGCATACGATATGATGATTTCGGGAGCTGATTCGAAGGGAGTATCAATCCTGCGCCTATGGAGGGCTAGGGATATAAAGCATTTCGATATGGATTCGTTTGCGCAAGGCGATTATAACCGGGCGATGTTCGAGCATACGAGCGCCGAATTGATCAATAAGGTGCTGTACCCGGCTGACAATCATTTCGAAGGGAAATCGTTAAGGCTGAGGCAGCAGTACTTCCTTGTGTCAGCAACGGTGCAGAATATCACAAGCGAACATTTCCATGAATATGGAACACTCGACAACTTCAGCGAAAAGGCGGCTATCCATATAAACGATACCCATCCGGCACTCTGCATCCCCGAATTGATGAGGGTGTTTATGGATGACTATCACTATTCATGGGAGGATGCCTTCCGGATGGTGACTGAATCGGTCACATACACCAACCATACAGTTCTGGCGGAGGCGCTTGAAAAATGGCCGGAAGACATGATCAGAAGGCAGCTGCCGCGCATCTACATGATTATCAGGGAAATCAATGAACGATACAGCCAGGAGCTATGGAACAGATATCCCGGAGACTGGGATAAAATCGAACGGATGTCGATTTTAAGCCATGGACAGGTAAGGATGGCAAACTTAAGTGTCATCGGATCTTCCCGGGTAAACGGTGTTTCCGAGCTTCATTCGAATATTTTGAAGGACAGTGTATTTTCGGATTTCTATTCAGATAATCCTTCGAAATTCACGAATGTGACGAATGGGATTGCGCATAGAAGATGGCTATGCCAGGCAAATCCCGGATTGACAGCCTTGCTCGATGAGTGCATCGGGGACGGCTACAAAAAGAATCCTGGCCAGTTGGCGAAATTCCGTACATTTGCCGAGGATAAGAACGTGCTTACACGCTTAAGCGAAATCAAACTGGACAATAAAAAAGCCTTTTCCGATCTGATGAAAGGAAAGGGAGTGGACATTGACCCGCATTCCATGTTCATTGTCCAGGCGAAACGGCTCCATGAATACAAAAGGCAGTTGCTGAATGCGTTGCGGATCATCTCGTTATACCTGGATATAAAGGAAAATCCATCTATGGATGTGCAGCCACAGACATTCCTGTTTGCTGCGAAGGCTGCTCCAAGCTACTATGCCGCAAAAGAAGTAATCAACCTGATTTATCATTTGGGCGAAGAAATCCGGAAAGACCCTGTCGCCCGTGAAAAAATACAGGTTGCCTTCCTTGAAAACTACTGCGTGACGATGGCGGAGCACCTTATGCCGGCAGCAGAAGTCAGTGAACAGATTTCATTGGCCGGGAAAGAAGCGAGCGGGACCGGAAATATGAAAATGATGATCAATGGAGCCTTGACGATCGGAACAATGGATGGAGCCAATGTCGAAATAAGCGAAGCGGTCGGGATGGATAACATCTTCATCTTCGGCATGAGTGCCGATGAAGCGCAGAAAAAATACAGGGAAGGCTACGCATCGAGTTCCTATTATCACTTTAATGAAAAGATCAGGAAAGTAGTAGATTCCTTAAAACGCGGCTTCAACGGCCAAACTTTCGAATCAATCTACCGTTATTTGCTTGTCGGTGAATACGGTATCGGCGACCCTTACATGTGCCTTGCTGACTTTGAAGATTACTGCCGTGTCCATAATCTTGTGACCGACGCCTATAAGGACCAGGGCAGATGGAATGCCATGTCAGCGATAAACATTGCGGGAGCCGAGTACTTTGCGGCAGACCGAAGCATTAAGGATTATGCAAATGGCATTTGGAGAATGAAGCCTCTGAATTAAAAAAACAAGGAGTTGTTGAAGTGGAGCCACAGATCATTTCACGGTCTGGAGCAAGGAATTTTCGCTTTCCCTCTGGAGCGGTTCCCGATGATTCTTCAGTCACTTTTGAAATTCAAGTTCCAAGAAGCATGGGTTTAAAGGAAGTATCCATCGTACTGATTGAAGACAAGACCAATACGTATGAATACACGAAAATGAACTGGAAAGGGATTGAAGAGGATCGGGATGTATACGAGAAGGAAATGGAATGCACTGAACAAGGGCTCTTTTGGTACTACTTCGAGCTGAAGTCTCTTGGCGGTGCTAGCTTTGTGGGCAAAGGACCTGCCGGCGCCCTTCTTTCCGATGCAGAACCGCCTTCCTGGCAGCTCAGTGTATATGACAAACACTTCAAAACTCCAGATTGGATAAAAGGCGGACTATTTTATCATATTTTCGTTGACCGATTTGCCCGTGATGGAAATATAGCCACCAAAGAAAACAGTATTCTCCGCGATGATTGGGGGGGATTGCCGAACTATGCCCCGGATGCGAATGGAGAAGTGCTTAACAATGACTTTTTTGGAGGGAACCTTAAGGGGATCCTGTCCAAATTGGATTATCTGCAATCCCTTGGCGTCACTTGCCTGTATGTAAGCCCGATTTTCGAGGCGTATTCAAACCATAAATATGATACAGGGGATTACATGAAAATTGATCCGATGTTTGGTGATGAAGCCGACTTCAGGTCTTTATGTAGAGAAGCCAAGAAGCGCGGAATGAAAGTAATGCTGGATGGGGTTTTCAATCATACCGGCTCCGATAGCCTTTATTTTAATAAAAAAGGATCTTATGGAAGCCTGGGGGCGTTTCAATCTGAAAAATCAGAGTATTATTCCTGGTACAAATTTTTGGAATACCCCCATAAATATGAAAGCTGGTGGGGCATCGACACATTGCCTTCTGTCAACGAAGAGGATTCAAGTTTTCTTGAATTCATTACGGGAACGGATGGTGTTGCCCGTAAGTGGCTGAAGGAAGGAGCTTCCGGCTGGCGTCTTGATGTTGTTGATGAACTTCCTGACAGGTTCCTTGAAACGTTCCGAAACGCGGTGAAGGATGCTGATGAACAGGCTTTAATTATCGGGGAAGTCTGGGAAGATGCCTCCAATAAGGTGGCTTATGGCCAAAGAAGGACGTATTTTTCCGGGCGGCAATTGGACAGTGTCATGAATTATCCTTTCATGTATGCAATTATACGGTTCGTCCGTTATCGGGATGCGGAAAGTTTGAATGATGCAATCATGACGATCACCGAAAACTACCCGCCCTGCGTAATCCATTGCCTGATGAATATGCTTGGCACACATGATACGAGAAGGGTCCTGACAGCACTCGGAGGCCTGGAAATGCAGGATGCCTCCAAAGAAGTGAAATCACAGATAAGCATGGGAAATGAGGAAAGGGAACAGGCTATCCGGCTGTTGAAAATGGCATCCCTCATCCAAATGACAGTACCTGGCGTTCCATGCATTTACTACGGCGATGAAGCTGGAATGGAAGGGTACGAAGACCCTCTGAACCGCCGCTGTTATCCATGGGGTGACGAAGATCGGGAGCTGATCGAATGGTACAGAAAGATTGGGAATATCCGGAAGGACCTGTCCTTGCTTGCTGAAGGGACTTATACGCCGCTCCATGCGGCAAACGGTGTTTTCATATTTTCCAGAACGGATGGAGAGGAAAAAGCAGTGGTGGGCATCAACCGGTCAGAGGAGCCATTCTGTATCGAGATAGAAAAGTTGTATAAAGATCTTCTGAATGAAACCGAAGTAAAAGGTGAATATGCAATCGAAGCTGATGGATTTTGCCTCCTGAAGCAAATCAATAAATGAGTTCATACTTTTATAGCATCTTACAATGAATAAGCAATTTGAATGGAGGAAAATCAATGGTATACGCACTACATTATCAAAAATGGATGAACAGCCCGGTAATCGATGAAGTTACAGAAAGAGAATTGGCATCGATTATGGACAATGAATCGGAACTGAAGAACAGATTTTCCTCTATGCTTGACTTCGGGACTGCCGGCCTTCGCGGAATCGCAGCGGCAGGACTCAACAATATGAACATTTATACAGTCAGATATGTCACACAGGCATTGAGCGAGCTGATCAACGAAAACGGGAAAGAGGCTGCAGCCAAAGGGGTTTGCATTGCATACGATTCCCGGATCGGATCGGAGAAGTTCGCCTGGGAAGCAGCCTGCACGCTATGCGCAAACGGCATATCCGTATATATATTCGACGAATTGCGCCCGACGCCTGAACTATCTTTCGCTATCCGTGAACTTGGAGCGATCGCAGGCATCAATATTACGG
>CAKQBC010000230.1 GCA_934215995.1 uncultured Bacillus sp.
AAAGCGTCCGACCGTAGCGGAAATCAACAATACGTTTACTAAAGCCTTATTTATAAAGGTTAAAAAATACCAATCAAGATTATGCATTAATAGCAGTCTAGTTTAGTTTCACGCCTAATTGACCATATTGTGTGATGGGGCATATAGTATCAAGAGTTGACGTACAGGAGGTTTCAAGCATGGCAATCCCCACCAAAGCGGAAATGAAACGGGCATTCCTTGAGCGCATAGAATCAGCGAAGGGGCAGGATTTCACCGTTCACGCGAAAACATTCACATCACCGGAGGAAACACTGGCGGAGCTGGCTCCGGCGCTGCTGAAGCGGCATCCGGATTCTTTGAAAATCAAAACAAAAAGCCCTTGGCATGGGCTTCATTAAATGCTTTCATTGAATTTTCGTACAGTTGCGAGGATTGGGTCCTTATCGTCCAGCCGGGTTTTCTTTACGACAAATTCTTCATCTTTGCTGCGCTTGATCCTATCGAGGAATTGGCGCCGGTATTCCGATTTTGATAAATCGGGGGAGTGCGGAGCTTCAGGCATGGCGGCCTTTCTTTGGTGAACGGCGCGTGCTGCATGTTTTTGTCTCGTATTGGGCTTGACTGCCCGTAATTTTTTCGAAATGGTTGTCATCCGTTTCTCCCTCCTTTCCCTTATTATACCACTTGCCATCCCCGTGCAAATCCTTTTTCCATAGAATTATTCGATCAGGGAAGCGGTATCGCAGATGGTCTTTGTGTAATCGAAGAAGCATTCCAGCATTTCTTTGTCATATGGCTGGAACTCATAGCCCCTGCTTTCGATGGCGACTACATATTGAAAGCCGTTCTCTTGGCGCACGCCCATCATGAGGGCTGTGTCCGACAGGGTTTTCTTTTTGAAGGTGATTTTCTTCCCGGGCAGCGGTTCATTGGCCAGCCGTTCCATCAGCCGGTTGTAATCCCTCTTCTCGAAACACGGAATGCCGGGTATATACAAATGGGTTTCCGTTGTAATATCTATGCCGATTTCCTCAAACAATTCTTCGTACTTTTTCATAATTTCCGACATCGTTCCCTTAAACATGGAGGGGACATCCTCGGCATTGACGGCCATACTCAGGAAATGATCATTCTTCTGTAAAATTTGGCTCAGGAAGGACAGCTGGTTGAACTGCTTTTCCTGAACGGATGCAAGCACGGCCATGTCATTGCTGAAGTCCAGTTCCACCTGCATCACCTTGATCCGCTGCAGCGGTTTACTGAGCAAGATCAACAGGAGCGATAAGCCGATCAGAAACACGATGACGAATCGGACGAGCGCCAAGACAAAGGGCGTGAATATCCTTCCGAGCAGGTCGTTTCCGTCAGCGACGGCAGGCAATGCCTGGTCATGGAAATAGCCGATCCATGCGTAGTACGAAGAAATTGCGATCAGCCCGATGAGTGAAGCAAGGTAAATCAGGTATCTGGCAGAAAATCTCCGTTTTTTTCCTTCCACGTTTGGTATCCTTCCTATTCTTTTGACTAGCTCCATCATAACAAACATCCTATTTAATGGTAAATGGCGAAGCGTGTCAAAATAAAGAATGTGCCTTAGTGCCCATTCTTAATAAGCAGGCTTGGAAGGGCCGAATGGACTCTCGTATTATCTGGATTTTTGATCCACCTGCTGCAGAAAAGCGATTGTCTCATGCACATCATTGCTGAAAAACAAGGCCCGTTCGAATTCGTACATGCCGCGTTCCTGGGCTTCCATATACTCGTCGTGCGGGATTAAGTTCAGGAACTTTTTCACTCTATGCTGCTTTTCCAGCTTTTTGATTTCCTCCTCGACACGTCCATGGTCAATTTTAATGACAGCGAAACATGGATAGCTGAATGTTACGCCAGGCAGTCTGCTCTCCAGCTTCTTTTTATCTTCATGCCAAATTTCCTCAAATTGTGATAGGACACCTACATTATCGGTGTGTTCGAGAATCATATTTTCGATTTCTTCATTCTTTTCCTGGTCTGTATGGAGACCGACAAAATGGGCAACACAATAGTAATCCTTTTCTTCCGCCTTTTTCTTCTTGAAAAACATCCTTGTTCCCCCTGAGCAGTATTCTTTTTTGTTCATCATATCAGGAAAAACAACATAGCGGATGTCCCATACATACGAGGGGCTAATTTCAGTTCTTAAGTCTTTCTTTTAGATAGGACAGGTTTAGTTAATTAGATTTAATATTTTTACAATTGATGGCATTTAGACAGCGTTTTGCCGATCGATTTTCTGCAGAAAAGCAATAACCTCCTGCACATCAGTGCTGTATAACAGGGTGCGGTGGAATTCAAAGGTGGCGTTGTGTTCTACTTCCAAATAATCAGAGAGAGGGATTGTGTCGAAGAACTTCTTCCACTTATGCTTGTTTTCTAGCTTTTCCCTCTCCTCCTTGATCCGTTCCGGTTCTATTTTGATGACGGCAAAACCGGGAACTGTCAGCTTGATGCCAGGCAGTCTGCTTTCGATTTTTCGTTTGTCTTCAGGGCTGATTTCCTCATATTCCGAAATGACCCCGACATTGTCTGTTTCATCGAGAATCAAGTCAGTAATTGCTTCTGTTTTTTCTTCATCTGGAAATCTTCCTGTAAAATAGGCAATACAATAGAAATCCCTTTCTTCCACCTTCTTCTTTTTCTTAAAAAACATTACTTCTCCTCCTGACATTTAACTATTTTTTATTTTATTTATAGAGTTTCGGGAAGCGGAAAATGATTGGGTTCGCAAGTTTCGCTTTATGGGTATGAACCCCGATGATTGATTAGACCCAATAATTTTAATCTTTTTACTATTAATGGGCATATTTACACTTGTATTACTACACAATATAATATGTGAGTGTTGTATTAATACATACTGGGTTGGTTGTGGTATGTAGCATCTTAGATTGGAATTACAAGGAAGGGATGAAGCTGTTTTGATTACGTTTCTGTTATCTATTGTTCTGTTGATTGCTGGCTACTTCGTGTACGGAAAGCTCGTCGAGAAAGTGTTCGGCGCCAACAGCAGTAAGCCTACCCCTGCCATCAGCAAGGCGGACGGTGTGGACTATGTTGAAATGAGTACGTGGAGAAATTCACTGATCCAATTATTGAACATTGCAGGAGTCGGCCCTATTTTTGGCCCGATTGCCGGTGCATTGTTCGGGCCTGTCGCCTTTTTGTGGATTGTGCTTGGTGCGATTTTCGCCGGGGCTGTCCATGATTATCTGACAGGGATGATATCAATCCGCAATGGCGGTGCGCATTTGCCTGAGCTGGCCCGTAAATACCTTGGGAAGGGCTTCAGCCATGTCGTAAATGCTTTCTCTGTGCTGCTTCTCTTGCTGGTGGGGACTGTGTTTGTTACGTCGCCGGCCGGGTTGCTTCACACGCTTATGAATGGATGGATGCCGCTTACGGTCATATTAATCGTTATTTTTATCTATTATATTCTGTCCACTATTTTGCCGATTGATAAAATCATCGGCAGGCTCTATCCGTTATTTGGCGCTTTACTCGTCATCAGCTCTGCCGGCATCGGCATTTGGCTGGTTGCATCCGGGGCTCCGATTCCTGAAATCACATTGGAAAACCTGCATCCGGACAATTTGCCGATTTTCCCGATGCTGTTCTTGACGATCACATGCGGAGCGCTATCAGGCTTTCATGCGACGCAGACACCGATTATTTCCCGTTCGCTGAATAAAGAAAACAATGGACGCAAGGTCTTTTACGGAATGATGATTGCAGAAGCGGTCATTGCGATGATCTGGGCTGCTGCGGCAATGAGTGTCTATGATCCGGCAACCCTGGCTGGAATGGAACCGGCACAAGTCGTTATGGAAGTTTCCGTCATGGCGCTCGGTGCATTCGGAGGGACTTTGGCGATCCTCGGTGTGATCATACTGCCGATTACATCAGGGGATACGGCTTTCAGAAGCGCCCGGATGATTATTGCCGATTACCTGAAAATCTGCCAGCAGAAGCTGGGCAACCGCATTTGGGTTGCACTGCCTCTGTTTGTGATTTCAATCATTCTTACGCAAGTGGATTTCAATATTCTGTGGAGATATTTCTCGTGGGCTAACCAAACAACAGCGGCAATCGCTCTTTGGATTGGCGCGGTTTATCTGGCGCGGCAGAAGTCGTTCCACTGGATTGCTACGATACCAGCCATTTTCATTACATGTGTTGTGTTCACGTATATCCTGAATGCTAAAATCGGCTTCAACCTGCCTATGAATATATCGTTCATTTTTTCCGTTATCATCACAATCGTTTTGACAGGCCTGTTCTTCAGAAAAGTTTATAAGAACAGTGAAATTGGTGTGCAGTAAATGTAATCAGTGAAGGTCCTTGCTTACTTCTTTATGGAGTGGGCTGGGGCCGTTTTTATTTAAAAAATTCTTGGGCATTCTATTTCACTTGCGAATAATAATTTTCATTATTCTAACAAATATTT
>CAKQBC010000231.1 GCA_934215995.1 uncultured Bacillus sp.
CGTGAAGCCGGCAGGTGTCCTTTCAATCGGCGATGCAGTTCCTTCCTACCTTGAAAACGAATTATCAGGGGCAGCCCTGATCGGCGATAAACGTGAACCGAATAAAGAAGCTATCCTGGCATTGAACCCGGACGTTATCCTAGGTTCATCAAAATATAAGGAAGAAGTTACAGCCGACTTGAACAAGATCCAAACAATGATTCCTTATTCACACATCTCCACAAACTGGAAGGAAAACCTCGAGCTGTTGGGCCAGTTGACTGGAAAAGAAGATGAGGCGAAAACAATCATTTCCGATTATGAAGCCAAAGCTTCCGAGTCAAAAGAGAAATTGAGCAGTGACCTGAAAGACAAAACGGTATTGGTTTTGCGTATCCGCGGCGGCTCTGCGAATGTATATCCGGCTGATGTATACTTGAACCCGGTCATTTATGAAGACTTGGGAGCTCCAGTACCGGAAGTTGTTTCACAGGCAAAAGCCCAAGCAGAGGTTTCTCTTGAAGCCCTTGCGGAAATTAACCCGGATTACCTGTTCCTGCAGTTCGAAACGTCAGAAAATGCTGATGCACCGACAGCACTTGACGATTTGCTGGCAAACCCGATCTTCAAAAGCATAGAGGCAGCCAAAAATGATAAAGTATTCGTCAACGCGGTTGACCCTCTTGCACAAGGCGGAACAGCATGGTCAAAAGTTAAGTTCCTTGATGCCGCTGTTGAAAGTTTATCTGAATAAGGTGCGTGAACAGTTATGAAGAATTCCAGCAGGATATCGACCCTCATATTGATATCCTCCCCTTTCTTCATTGCTTTGGCTATTGTACTGTCCATCCTGTATGGGGCAAAAGATATTAACGCACTTACAGCCTGGGAAGCCATTACACAGTTTGACGAGAGTAATGTGGATCATCAGATTATCCACACCTCTCGTCTTCCTCGTGTTTTGGCTGCCTTGGTTGTAGGTGCCTTTTTGGCAGTAGCCGGCGCAATCATGCAAGGGATCACCCGAAATTACTTAGCCTCCCCTTCATTGATGGGGGTAAATGATGGTTCAGCTTTCGTCATTACGCTTGCCATCGTATTCTTTCCGAATTTGCCGAATTACCAAATGATCATTCTTTCCATGATCGGTTCAGCTTTAGGGGCTGCATTGGTGTTCGGATTCGGTTCATTGATCAGAAACGGCCTGTCGCCGGTACGCCTGGCGATTATCGGAACTGTTATCGGAACGTTCTTAAGCAGCATCGCGACCGCTGTCGCTATGTACCATCAAGTATCGCAAACGGTCAGCGTTTGGTATAACTCAAAAATACATATGGTTGATCCCGATATGCTCTGGATTTCCTTACCCTTTGGCGCTCTCGGCCTGCTGCTCGCCCTCTTTTCCGCAAAGGCGATCACCATTACATCGCTCGGTGAAGACATAGCCATTGGCCTTGGACAAAAAACCGCGGTCATTAAAGCAATCAGCATGCTCTCTGTTGTTCTTCTGACCGGGACAGCCGTCGCCCTGGTAGGGAAAATTGCATTTGTCGGGCTTGTTATACCCCATATCACAAGATTTCTCGTAGGTGTCGATTACCGGTTCATCATTCCTTGCTCCGCCGTGATCGGGGCAACCTTTTTGGCATTTTGCGATATCGCAAGCCGGTTCATCAATTTTCCGTACGAGACGCCAATCGGTGTAGTGACTGCATTGATCGGTGTTCCATTCTTCCTGTACCTGATCCGTACAAGGGGAGGTGAAAAGCGTGCTTAACAGTAACATCAAAAGGTTCTTCTCTGTTCTTTTCATGCTGTTTCTGCTGACATTCATTGCTTTTTATCTGCACATTACCAATGGTTCATTTGATATGTCCATTACAGAAGTAATCAAGACTTTCCTGAGGATTGACCCGAATGAACAGCATGATCTCGTCATCTTTGAATTTCGCCTTCCGCGCATCGTCATCGCGATGCTTGTAGGAATCGGCCTTGGAGTAGCGGGTGTTGTCCTGCAGGGAGTGACAAGGAATGAGCTGGCCGACCCCGGAATTTTGGGGATCAACGCAGGTGCCGGTGCAGCCATCGTCATTTTTATGTTTTTCTTCCAGATTGCTGTTCAATCCCTTGAATTGCACCCCTGGCTCTCGATTATGGTCATGCCGCTTTTCGGTTTCATCGGCGGGACGTTGGCTGCTGCGATTATTTTCATTTTTTCACGTAAGAACGGGCGTATTGACATGTCGAGGCTGATACTGACAGGGATAGCCATCAACAGCGGTTTCGGTGCCCTTTCGATGTACATCTCCCTGAAGATGAATCCCCAGGACTTTGAAATGGCTTCCGTCTGGATGGCAGGGAGCATTTACAGCGCCAATTGGGTTTATGTCTGGACCATGCTGCCCTGGGTGATCCTGTTCAGCATCATCATCTACAGGAAGGCGTACTTGCTCGATTATTTCCAGCTTGAAGAAGACAGCATCAAAGGGCTCGGCATCGCGGTTGAGAAACAGAAGAAATGGCTGCTGCTAGCGAGTGTAGGGCTGATCAGCGCATGCGTATCCGTATCCGGGAGCATCGGCTTCATTGGGCTTATGGCTCCGCATATCGCCAGGCAGCTAGTAGGGATACGCCACAGATTTGTCATTCCAGTCAGTGCGGCTGTCGGAATGTTCCTGCTTGTCATCTCGGATTTCATCGGCAAAACGATATTTGCCCCTTCCGAGCTGGCAGTCGGCATCGTCGTATCGATCATCGGAATTCCATATTTCTTATATTTATTAGTCAAATCAAAAAGATAGGGGGAACTGTTTATGGTTCAAACTGCATTCCGACTTGAAGGCCTGACATCGGGCTATGAGAAAGTGACTGTATTCGAGGATCTCCATACTTCTATTGCGGAAGGCAAGATCACGACGATCATCGGGCCGAATGGATGCGGGAAATCAACGTTGCTGAAGACGATAGGCCGCATTCTCCAACAGCAAAAAGGCAAAGTTTTCATACAGGATCAAGATATGCAACAGATCTCAACAAAAGAAATCGCCAAAAGAATGGCCATTCTTTCCCAATCGCCTATAGCGCCAGCCCAGCTGAAAGTCGGGGAACTGATTTCTTACGGACGCTATCCCCATAGAAAAAACGTCAACCGCCTGTCCAAAAAAGATATGGAAGTGATTGAGTGGGCCATGAAGGTCACCAATACAACCGAGTACCAGCACCGGGAAATCGAGCAATTATCCGGCGGCCAGAGGCAGCGTGTCTGGCTGGCCATGGCCTTGGCCCAGGAAACGAATATCCTGCTCCTGGACGAGCCGACCACCTATTTGGATATGGCCCACCAGATGGAAGTGCTGGAAATTGTGAAAGAGCTGAATGACCAGCATCAATGTACAGTCGTTATGGTTCTGCATGATATCAATCATGCAGCCAGATTTTCGCATGAACTGATTGCGATGAGGGACGGGCGAATCATCAGGAGCGGCACAGCACGGGAGATTCTTACGAAAGAAGTAATGAAGGACGTCTTCCAGGTCGAGGCACGGATCATGGAAGACCCTGTTTCTAAAACACCTGTGTGCTTCGGATATGATATTGCGAAAGGATTGGGCTAAAATGATCGAGCATATGCCTGTAACATTGGATGGCTGCGAAACATTCAAATGGGAATCTGAATATGCCGGCTATACATATGACATCTTTGTATCCAAGCCAGTACAGTCCCCTCCCGAAGATGGATATCCAATTATATACGTACTGGATGGCCGATCCTATTTTCACTATGCCCATGATGTCATAAGGCTCCAATCAAAAAATGCCTTAAAGACGCATATAGAACCGGCTCTCATCGTCGGAATCGGGCATTCGGAAGCAGACATGAGATCCAGGCGTTTTTATGATTTCACCGCTCCTGCGGATGTCTATGCCTATCCCGACAGGCTAAAGGGACGCACACTCGGCAAACATGGGGGTGCAGAGAATTTTCACAGATTCATAGAGGATGAATTGAAGCCATACATCGGGGAAACATACCGTGTGGACAACAAGCAGCAAAGCCTGTTCGGGCACTCATTGGGCGGTTATTTCGCACTGTGGGCTATGTTGACAAAGCCAGCCTCCTTCCATGCCTATCTTGCATGCAGTCCATCGATCTGGTGGAATGACTATGAGCTCACCCGCTTTGCTTCCCGATATATAGAAGCAAAAACAGCAGCAAAGCTTTTCCTCGCCGCCGGTGAGCGAGAGGGATTTATGGCTGAGGATGCAGAAAAGATGGCGAAAACCATTGCCGGCTGTGGCACTTCCTGTGAATCTTACATCGCACCTGAAGAAAATCACGCATCAGTCGTTCCGGCAATTATAAGCAGGGCATTTCGTTTCGCCCTATCAAAAAAAGCTTGAGGTAAACTAAAATGTACCCTATAAGATGGACACTTTGAAAAAAGTCCTCCTTATAGGGTATTTTTATTTATACTAAGAA
>CAKQBC010000232.1 GCA_934215995.1 uncultured Bacillus sp.
AAAATAATGAGCCTTACCAGTGATACGGGAGCCTCGACAGTGTCCTTTGCTTGCCATTTTTCATAAGGGTTAATTTTTTGTTCTGTTCTGAATGTTTGGTACAATTATTATATAGGTGTAACTCATGATTTTTATCATAAGGGGGAATTAAGCATGAACAAAGTAGTTCTCATTACAGGTTCAGCAACAGGATTGGGACGAGCAACGGCATTAAAGCTGGCGGAACAAGGCTATAAACTGGTATTGGTTGATTTTAATGAAAAAGATGGCTTGCAGACGGCCGAGGATGTAAAGGCGAAGGGTTCTGAAGCAATATTCGTGAAGGCTGATGTTTCAAATGAGGAAGATGTTAAGAACTATGTCGCGCAAGCAGAGGAAGCTTTCGGTACGATCGATTACTTCCTGAATAATGCAGGAATCATGGTTCCGTTCCGGTTGATCCATGAGTATGATTTGGCAGAATACGACCGAATCATGAACATCAATGTAAAAGGCGCGTTTTTGGGAATCAAATATGTGATCCCTGTGATGCTTAAGAATGGCGGCGGTACGATCGTAAATACTGTGTCATCGAACTCCTATAAACCAACAGCCTATAATGGTGTGTATTCGGCAACGAAGCATGCCTTGGCAGGTATGACAAAATCGATCGGACAGGATTATCAATCAAAACAAATCTTTGCGGTTGGTGTCGCTCCGAACAATATGTTGACCAATATTTCACGGAGCGCAGCAGTAACCTACAATGAAGAGGTAGGTGCTGCCATCCATGCGACGACCGGGCCGAATATACCGGCTACACCTGAAGAAGTGGCGGAAGCGGTTGTATTCGCCATGACGAACGGCAAACTTTTGACTGGTTCGATCGTCAACTGTGCCGGAGGCCAAATTTTCAACTGAATCAAGTGCCGGAAAAAGGAGACACTGCTTCACGCATATGTCTCCTTTTTTGCCGTTAAAGGTCTACTTTGATGCTTTCCATATTGCTTTCTTTATAGCGCAAATTAACAATCTTCACCAATTGTTCGCTTACTTGTTCTGCGCTGTCCCTGAAATCGCGTTTATACCATTCTATGATGATACCGATAATGGCGTTTGCATGGAAAGCAGTCGTATAGCCCACGTCAATGCCGTCTTGATCAAAGGATACAAGATCGGTCTTCAATAAGGCGCTTATCTGTTCAAAGAGCATGTAATAATAAGCCATCGGTATTTTATTCGAAAAGCAGATCCGGTAAAAGCGTTCATACTTTTTAATATGATGAAAAATCCGGATCATCGCCGGTTCAATCTCATTGGATTCGACCAGCTTCGCTTTCTTTAATGGCTCCAAATACGATCTTCGCATGTCCTCCATAATATCGGCGTAGTATTCCTCAAACAGATCGCCTATCGTTTCGTAATGCAAATAAAAAGTGCCTCTGCTGACGCTGGCTTCCCGGCATAGTTCTGCAATCTTCATTTTTTCAAGCGGGGTCGTCTCCAATTGCTGAAGCAAGGCTTTCTTCAAAATTTGTTTCGTTTTAATCACTCGCAGATCATGTTTATTCATTTTTTTCCTCTTTACTGAACAGAATTTAATGAAGTGTTAATTAGTTGACACTTTCATAAAATGTGAAAATTGAAACGCTTTCAATATCATCATATAATGAAGGTGTAATGGGTAATGAAGTTTTTATGAACAACAAAGGGATCCTAACTTAATTATACGTATTAATGAAAGATGATTCCATTAAAGCGAACAGGGGGAGAAAAATCATGAAATTACAAGGTAAAGTAGCGATCGTTACAGGTGCGGCTTCCGGTATGGGGAAAGCCATTGCTGAAGCATATTCGAAAGAAGGCGCAAAAGTTGTTGTGTCTGACTTGAACTTAGAAGGTGCACAAACAGTTGCAGATGCAATCAAGGAAACAGGGGCTGAAGCAATCGCAGTTAAGACGAACGTCGCTTCTGAAGAAGATGTGAAAAACCTTTTTGAAGCAACGAAAGAAGCTTTCGGCGGGCTTGACATTTTAGTGAACAATGCCGGTATTATGGACGGCGTTGAGGCAGTCGGCGATGTTACCGATGAAAAATGGGAATTGCTGTTTGCGGTGAACACAACAGCCGTTATGCGCACAATGCGTATGGCTACGCCTATTTTCCTTGAGCAAGGACATGGCGTATTCATCAACAATATTTCTGTCGGCGGGCTGAACGGTGGACGTGCAGGTGTTGCTTATACTGCGTCCAAGCATGCTGTAGTCGGAATCACAAAAAATACAGCATTCATGTATGCGCAAAAAGGAATCCGCTGCAACGGGATCGCACCAGGCCCAGTTATGACGAACATTCAGAGCAATGCACCTAAAGGCAATGAATTCGGCACATCCCGCCAAATGGCAGGCATGGGCTTAATGAATGGCCTCGGCCAGCCTGAGCAAATTGCTTCTGTTGCCGTATTCTTGGGTTCTGACGATGCAAGCTTCGTAAACGGGCAAGTCCTTTCTGTAGATGGAGCTTGGACAGCTTATTAATCAGCTGTTTCTATTAAACTTATAAACGAACATTGCAGCGATTCTCCTGTATGGGGAATCGCTTTTTATGCTGGAAAGCAGGAATGCAAGTTTGGCTTGTAGTTACAGCGAGGCATTCATGGGTATGTGTCTAGAGCTAAAATTGGCGTATTGCCGGCTTCGAAATTCGGCAATCAATCATAAGTGAGTTTTTTCCTAATCGATAGGTTTTTGTGACTATATCCACTCTTCTAATCTTCCAAATACAAACAAAAAAGACTGACCTTTGGATGGTTTTTATTTTTCAATTTTGAATTAAATCGATAACACGCATTTCTCACTGTATAATAAGCAGTGGTAGAACCAAACACTCAGAATAGTATAAAGGGGGAAATCTGGAATGGCATGGGCGATAATCCTATTAATAAGCATTGCCATAATTCTGCTTGTTATGTCTTATGTCTTATCCAAGCAAACTTTCCTGAAGGAACAGCAGGAAAGCAAGGCTTTATATGCGGCGCTGATGAAAGAGCTTCAGCAAATTAAGCTGCAAAACAGAAAGATTGAGCTGGATATAGAGATATTGGCACAAGATGATGCGATAAAAAGTTCTCCGGAGCAAAGGTTTCTAATGCGTGAAGTTCTTGACTTACATAGAAGACAATACTCAATCGAAACAATTGCGGCCAAAACAGGACTGAATGAGAAAGCGATCGAAGGCATGATCGCTCCATATGTAAGACCACAAATCGTAAGGGGAATGGCAGCCAATGACAGCTAATACGATCAGAAGTTTCGCTGTAGGATTACTTTTTTCCGCACTTGTCTGCGGTGCTGTATACTTTTTCGGTTCTGGAAATGAAAGCAAGGCTTCATCTAAGGAAACAGATAAGAAATCAGAAGAGGCAGCAACACTGGCCGAAATGAAGGCAACGCTTGAAGAAGAAGGGTACGTTGTCCTTACGACTGATGAGTATGCCGCAAACACTCAAAAAGAGACTAAGCCAGCGCAAAGCACTCAAAAAGAGACAGCTAAAGATGCGGCAACTCAACCTGCAACCGGAACACCGGCCGCTGCAGAAACACCACCTGCTGCAGAAACAGTCACTAAGACAGTCATCACAGTTCGAATGGGCATGACGGGTATTGACATCCGCGACAGCCTCGTTGCTGCAAAAATCATAACGGATGGACAAGCTTTCACTGATGCTCTCGAAAGAAGCGGACGTGCATCCGACCTGCAGCCGGGTTCCTATGAAGTGAACAGCGGCATGAACGTGAATGAATTGATTAATGCTATATTCGGAAGCGAATAATCAGAGAAGATCCCAGGACCAGTAACGGCCTGGGATCTTATTCATTTCTGTTTTGGTTAAGCAACTGCTTAAGCATTACCCGATTTTTTGTCACATCTTCAAGTGTGTATGAATCCAGCACCTGCAAAAAGGCAGCCAAAGCCTGGTTCAGAACACCCTTCATCGCACAGAGAGAACGGATCGCACAGCCTTCATGATCGTTTGAAAAACATTCCGCAATCTGAAAATCTTCCTCGGTATCCCTGATAAGCTGCCCGATATTGATGTCCGCCGGATCCATGCCGATGCGTATCCCGCCATATCTGCCTCTGATTGTTTCGATATACCCTTTTTTGCCTAACTGATAAATGACTTTCATAAGATGGTTTTTTGATATTTTATAAGAATCGGCGATTTCCTGGATGCTGCTTAACCGATCCTGGTTAGCAGCCAGATAGATCAAAACACGTATGGAATAATCACTGAATGTCGTTAATCTCATACTACTCTCCTCCTGCCTTACCAATTTTAGTATAACATAATCGGTCATAATGTTGTCACTTAAACAAGTATTTTGAATATTGCTTTAAAAGTGAAGCGGGCATATAATAAACATGTATTTAAGATACTTCTTTAAGGGGGATGGGAACAATGG
>CAKQBC010000233.1 GCA_934215995.1 uncultured Bacillus sp.
ATGAGAAAATGCCGGCCGGCATTGCCGCTACTGTTCCGGCTGTCAAAAAGATAGCTGCCGATTCCCCGACAATCCTTCCGATTGAGAGGATGATCCCGGCCAGTATCCCTGGAATAGCACTTGGCAATATGACCTTATACAAGGTTTGAAGCTTCGTTGAACCTAATGCCAGCGAGCCTTCCCTGTAGCTTAGCGGAACTGTCTTCAATGCTTCTTCTGTTGTTCTGATGATGACCGGCAATACAATGATTGTTAAGGTCAGGGACGCCGATAGAATCGACATGCCGAATTTCAGTGTCGATACAAAGAATACTGCACCGAATAATCCATAAATGATGGACGGAATACCCGTCAAGCTTTCTGTTGCAAAGCGGATGATCCGTACAAGACGCCCTTGCTTCGCATATTCCTGTAAATAGACAGCTGCCAAAATCCCGATCGGTGTAGCAATCAGCAAGGAAATGCCGATCGTGTACAACGTGGTTACGATCATCGGCCAAATGCCGCCTCCCCCAACCGGGGAATAATCGCCGAAGATAAAGTCAAAACTTATCAGGCTGTAGCCCTTATAAAAAATATATCCTACAATCACTGCAAGGATGGCAACTGTAATTAAACCAGACAACCAAAGAAGTCCATATAATAAACCATTCTTAAACTTCCTCATGTTTACTTACCACCCTTCGAGCTGATCTTCGCCAATACAAAATTCAAAATCAAGATAAACATAAAGAGTACGATACCTGTCGCAAACAGCATTTCTTGATGGGTGCCGAATGCATAGCCCATTTCAAGCGCGATGTTCGTCGTAAGCGGGCGGACGCTATCAGTCAGGCTTGTCGGGAACAGGATGCTGTTTCCGGCAACAAGGATAACCGCCATCGTTTCACCGATCGCCCTTCCAAGGCCCAGGATAACGGCAGCCATGATACCTGATTTAGCCGCAGGTATGATTACTTTAAAAATTGTTTCAATCGATGATGCTCCAAGAGCCAATGAACCTTCACGGTACGATTTAGGCACTGCCCGGATTGCCGTTTCGGCAACAGTCACAATCGTCGGAAGCATCATGATGGCCAACACGATAATGACCGCCAATAAGCTTTGGCCTTTGGTAAGGTCAAGATTGTTCTGCAAGAATGGAACAATCAGAGCCAATCCAAAGACACCGTATAATACAGATGGGATCCCAGCCAGCAGCTGCACTGCAGGCGAAAGGATTTTCGCAACTGGTTTCGGTGCAATTTCAGCCAGGAAAACAGCTGTCAGAACACCGATTGGCACACCGATGATCAGTGCCCCAAGCGTTGCATACAAGGAAGCCACAATCATTGGGGCAATTCCATATTGGTCCGCACTTGGAACCCAAACATCCCCTAACAGGAACTCTGTGAAACTGTAACCTTTCAGAAGAAAAGGAGTAGCACCTTTCCAAAAGACGAATCCGATGATCAGCAATAGGCTGATGACCGAAAACAAGGCGCATAGCAGGAACGTTTTTTCGGAAATGCGTTCCATTAAATATTTCATTTTGTTAGATTTTTTTTCTGTAGACATAATGTCCTCCCAAATGCGTCTCTCGAAAAGCAATACTTCACTTCATGTATCTAAAAGTGTTCCATCGGCTGATGGACACTTTGTTTTCCTTCATTAGTTAACGTACAGGGATGGCACCTGCTCCGGAAACGATTTTTTGCCCATCATCACTCAGGATATAATCAAGGAATTGTTGGCCGGCATCCGTGATGTTGGCTTCCTTATGCACCATGATGAATGGACGGGAAAGGCTATACTTGCCGTTAAGTACATTTTCTTGTGTAGCTGCTACACCGTTGATTTTCACATCCTGGATGGATTCATCCAAATACTCAAATGAGACAAAGCCGATTGCATGTTTATTGCCGGCTACAGTCGTCTTGATATTTCCGTTGCCGCTCGCTATAATGGATTCCCTTAATAGGTCGCCGGATTCATATCCGACAATTTCCTGGAAAGCATCCCTTGAGCCTGAGCCGTCCTCACGTGAAACAACCACGATTTCCATGTCGTCTCCGCCCAGTTCGCTCCAGTTCTTGATTTTCCCGGTGAATATGTCTTTTACTTGATCCATGGTCAAGTCTTTTACTTTATTATTTTTATGGGTGATTACTGCAATCCCATCATGCGCAATGATTGTTTCGGTCAAATTTTGCGACTTTTCTTCTTCCTTCAAGTCACGGGAAGACATCCCAAACTGAGAAACTTCATTGATCGCATTTGTAATGCCGGCAGAAGAACCGATCTGATTGACTTCCACTTTGGCACTTCCATTTTTCCCTTTATAATCTTCAGCCAATTTTTCAACTAAAGGCCCTACAGAGGTTGAACCTGAGATGGAGATTGTCGTTGCTGCATTTCCGCTGGCTGATCCTGACCCTGCATTGTTCCCGTCATTTGAGCCACAGGCTGTAATGAAAGCAAGCATCATGATCGTCACAAGGCCAGCCCCTACTCTTTTCAACTTCATTCTTTATCCTCCTTAATTACGATGCATGGCACCGCTGGCAGACACTGCATGTCTTAATAGTAAAGAACTTTTATTAATCCCTCGTAAATGGAATGTAAAGAGATTGTAAATTTCTCGTTTAATCTGTATAAAGAAACGATTATTTTATAAGTGCGCAGGTTCCCCGTGAAGGGAAATATTAAAAAGGCATGTGGAACATCACTGCCTTTTCCTAGTTCCTCCATTATTATCATCATGATATTCTTCCATTTATTGTGACCACCTTGCCTTTTTTTATGTGCTTAATCAATTCACATCCGACTGCCACTTCCGAGCTCGATTAAAGGGTGAATTTCACACACTTTGGTTTTCAAAGAATGCATAAAAAAAGATCCCCTAAGAAAGGGAACCTCGCTTTCATATCCACTTACCGGCTATCGGCGTTCTGTACTGCAGTTTTTGGGCGGGTTGCCCTAAACCACTGCAGGCAAAGGATAAAAATCAAAACGATGTCCACCATGTCCCCGCCATAATACATAACCATGGAACCTGTCTGCGCCTGTTCCACCGCCACTCCTTCCGGGGGGTTGGCATACAGGTGCTTTGCCAGAATGCCATGCCCTGCCAGAGCAAGGACCAATATGATGGATCGGTATAAGTATGAAAAACGATGGGGTACCGGGTCTATGTAAATCATGGATGCTGTAAATAGATAGCCGGCCAGAAACACATGTATATGGACAAACAAATGAAGAAGAGTATTATCGTGCATAAGTGTAAACAGACCGGTCGTATACAGAAGCCAAAGTCCCCCAATATTCAGCAAAGCGGCCGTAATCGGATGGGTAAGCATTTGTAATGGACGGCTGGCCAGGATTTTTGTCAGCCTTCTTGCCATAGGGACGCTCACAGTCCGCAGAAAAAGCGTCATAGGCGCGGCAAGTACCATCAATAATGGCGCCAGCATGCCCAGGAAAAGATGGCCGTACATATGCATGGTGAAATCAGTATGCCCCTTGCTTGCCAGCGGGCCTGCCACTGATAAGGCAGCGAAACAAGTCCCGATGACCCAACATGCCGTACGGTGAATTGGCCAGGGCCTGTATTTTTTCTTCGATGCCGCTGCACAAAAGAGATACACCGCCAACGCTAGCAGGAAAGGCAATGCCAATATGAGCTGTGGCAGCACACCCATATTTGCATCTTCTGCATGATGGAGGTGGCTATGCGCGCTCATGCAAATCGGCCTTTCGGATCTGCTTATGGTCCCTAGCCCGGTAAACAAGGGAAATTCCTGCTATAACCATGGCGGCAGCAAGTACATTCCATACCAAATCGTAGACAAATAGATTATCGACATACCGGATCTGGTGGATTTTCATCAGCTTATGCTGAATGATTCCATCGTATAAATTGAAGCCGCCGGCTCCGAGAAGCTTTCCTCCCCACCACTTCATATGCCATAGTGCATGGCGCCTCCTCAAGTCGGCCAGAAGAAACAAGCCGCCAATCGTCGCAAACCAGCTGAAAGCATGGAACAGCCCGTCCGAAACCAGTCCGATTTCTGTAGTTGATTTGTCGTAAAAATGATGCCAGTGCAAAATTTGGTGAAAGATTGTTTCATCAATGAAGGCAGCAAACCCGATTCCGAACAGGGCACCCGACAGCAAATTCCTACCGGAGTATGCAGCCCTGTTTTCATTATTCACATCCATTAGCTTATTTTTATTTGCCATATACAATCTCCCCTGTTTTCTATTATATGTTTCCTGTAAACCAAGGGAGAAAACATCCTGTCGAGAAAAATTTCCAGCAGATGGGAGTATGGATGTGAAAACGAAGCTTCTTAAAGAAATATTAAGAATTATAGCATCCGTTTGTTAAAACTTTCCTGTTACGATAAAGGAACCAACCATTCAAGGAGTGTTTTGCTATGGATTTAATCAGTATCGGTTCTGC
>CAKQBC010000234.1 GCA_934215995.1 uncultured Bacillus sp.
AGCTCCCCCGTGCCCCCTTGAAAAGAACGGCTGCTAAGCAGCCCGGGCAACCCGAATATATGGTCGCCATGAAGATGGGTAATGAAAATCTTTTCTATTTTCCCCGGTTTCACATTCGTATGCAAAATTTGATGCTGCGTTGCTTCTCCGCAATCAAACAGCCAGACAGCCTTCCTCTCCTCAAGGAGCTGCAGGGCGATTGCCGAAACGTTCCGTGATTTGGCCGGCATGCCTGCACCGGTCCCTAAAAAAACGACATTCACTGATCTTGCCTCCAAAAACATAAATTGTATTTATTTCCTAGTCCACCATTCACAGAATAGGATGAAAGCCGCCAGCACAATGGCAGCGACAATAATATAGCCATCCGGCACCGTATAATAATTCATATTATACCCTCCCACAGGGACTTTTTAGACCAAAGGAGTTTCTCTTTCGCCATTCAGCGTACCATAAGTCCCTGCAGGACACGAATACTTTTACCCTCTTCCGCATTTCGTTCCGAAAACTTCCGAAAAGAAAAGCAGCATAAGCCCATAACAGGGATTCCGCGCTTCCGATGTCGGAAAATTTATTTTCTTCTCACAAAAAGATATAATAAAAGTGACTAAATACTAGTTTCATAGATTCCGTCCAGAAGACTTTATCTACTATAAAGAAAAGGGGTTCCATGGTGACTAACTATCAAAGACCTGCAGCACTTGTCATTTTATTCGGGGCGACAGGGGATTTGGCCAACAGAAAACTGTATCCATCCTTGTTCCGCCTCTACAGACGCGGAAGAATCACAAACCGGTTTGCCGTGATTGGGGTGGCAAGACGGCCACTCTCCCAGGAACAATACCATCAGGCTATAAAAGATTCCGTACTGGGAGCGCTTGGCCATGCCGACATGGGGGAGCTGAATGAATTCATCAAACATTTCTGCTATCATTCCCATGATGTATCGGATGCCGAATCGTACAAACAATTAAAAACAATGGCTGAAACCCTTGACAGGCAATACCAGCTGGATGGCAACCGCCTATTCTACCTGGCGATGGCGCCGGAATTTTTCGGGGTCATCACCGATCATCTGCGAGAACAGGGGCTTACTGAAACACATGGCTATAAACGGGTGATCATCGAAAAACCATTCGGGCACGATTATGAGTCTGCCGAGAAACTGAATGCAATGATCCGGAATTCTTTCGAAGAGGATGAAATTTTCCGAATTGACCATTATCTCGGCAAGGAGATGGTCCAAAACATAGAAGTGATCCGCTTTTCCAATATGATGTTCGAGCCGTTATGGAACAACCGGTATATTTCCAATATCCAGGTCACTTCAAGTGAAACGCTCGGCGTTGAGGAACGGGGCAGATATTACGATACAAGCGGTGCGCTGCGTGACATGGTACAGAATCATATGCTTCAGATTGTCGCCCTTCTCGCGATGGAGCCTCCGATCAAATTGAACACCGATGAAATCCGGAGCGAAAAAGTAAGGGTGCTTCGGTCATTGCGTCCCTACAAATCGGAGGAAGTGCTCAAAAACTTCGTACGCGGACAATACGGGCCTGGAGAAACTGAAAAAGGCCAGTTGCCTGGATACAGGCAGGAGCCGATGGTTCCTGAAGCCTCAAATACAGAAACATTTGTGGCCGGCAGGCTGAAAATCGACAACTTTCGCTGGGCAGGCGTGCCATTCTATATCCGTACAGGCAAAAGGATGGCTGCGAAATCAACTAAAATCGTCGTACAATTCAAGGATATCCCGATGAACCTGTATTACGATCCTGCTGAAGAGCTGAGCCCGAACCTGCTCGTCATCCACATCCAGCCGGATGAAGGGGTTACACTTCACCTGAATATGAAAAATTCGGGCGGCAAAGTCGTATCAACAAAACCGATTCGCTTAAGCTATGCGAACAAAAGCACGGACCGGATGAATACACCGGAAGCGTACGAAAAGCTTCTCTATGACTGCATGCGCGGAGATGCAACCAATTTCACACATTGGGATGAGGTTGCACTATCCTGGAAATTCGTTGATGAAATATCGAAAGTGTGGGAATCCACTGCTGAGCTTGGCTTCCCGAACTATGCAGCGGGGACAATGGGCCCATTGAGTGCCGATCAGCTTTTGGCTGAAGACGGAAATTTCTGGTGGCCGGTGGAAGAATTTGATATTGAAACGTGCTGACCAGCTTTCATAAAGAAAAACAGCTATGCCCTATAATTTGGGTTTAGCTGTTTTTTCATGTAAAAAAGCTACATTTGTGCATCCTTCTGTTCTTTGCTTTCAACCGCTGTATCAGCCAGCACTTTTTCCTTTTCATTTGCAGAAGACAAATAATAGTTGATGATCGTTTCTGCCGCAAATAACAATACGATAATCGCCACTGCAATCAATAGGATTTTCATGCTGTACCTCCTCCTCGCTCCTTTTTTCTTTTCCACTGGGGAAGCCGGTACAAACCTTTGAAGCATTATATGCCGCATCGCCGGGAGTGATGCCCTTCGATTTAAGCCAACATGAAAAAGCAATCAGGCTCTGAAGCCTTGATTGCTTTCCCTTCCCCTTTTAAGTAGATTCCTCTGTTCATTTCGGGAAATCATCAAATACATCCTTGCTGAAGCTTGTTTGGCTGATCGATTTTTTCTTCTGTTCAATGACAGCCTGTGCCGCATTCCGGATGATTGTTTTTCCGTACTTTTTCTTCAGTTCGTCCATTGCCTTGTATAGCGGTTCCTTCCTCGCATCGGTTTCATAGGAAAAAAGGTCAAGCTGCTTCACCGCATCCTCTTTCTCCACTACATCAAAAGCGGTTACGCCCAGCAGCCGGACAGCGTCCCCATTCCAATGCTTCTGGAAAAGCTGCTTCGCCTTCTCGAATATTTCTTCCTGTTCCACGAAAGGATTGGGCATTGTTTGGCTGCGCGTGATCGTTTTCCTATTTTGATAGCGGATGGTCACGCCGATCTTCGTACCAAGCAGCTGCTTCGTTTTCAGCCTTGCTGACACTTTATTCGATAATTTGCTGAGCACATCAAGCAGCTCTTTCTGATTGGTGACATCCTTCGGCAATGTCGTGGAATTGCCGACACTCTTATAATCAAAAATGGCTTCGGGATCCACCGGCGAATTATGGTTGCCGTTCGCTTTTGCTTTCAGCCTCACCCCGTTGATGCCCAGTAGGCCTTTAAGCTGGGTTTCATTTGCTGCAGCCAGGTCGCCGATTGTATGGATTCCGATCGATTTCAGCTTTTCTGCCGTCTTTTCCCCTACGCCATGCATCTCTGAAGTCGCAAGCGGCCATAAGACACGGGGTACATCCCTTTTCCGGAGAATCGTAATGCCCATCGGTTTTTTCATATCGGAGGCTGTCTTGGCCAAAAACTTGTTTGGGGCAATGCCGATGCTGCAGGGAAGGTCAAGTGTTTCCATGATCCGCTGCTGGATGCTTTCCGCTATTTCAATCGGCGAACCGAGATGGGCGCATTGAGTGATATCGACATACCCTTCATCTATCGACACCGGTTCCACAAGCGTCGTATACGTCCTGAGCAACTGGAAGATTGCATGGGAAGCAGTACGGTATTTATCAAAATCCGGCCTCATGATAATCAGGCCGGGACAAAGCTTTTTCGCTTCCCAAAGCGGCATTGTTGTGCGTACTCCATACTTTCTGGCCTCGTAGCTGCATGTGACGATAATGCCTCTGCGCTCTTCCGGATTTCCGGCGATCGCCAGCGGCTTGCCTTTCAGTTCAGGGTTATAGGCCATTTCAACAGAGGCATAAAAACTGTTCATATCAACATGGAGGATCACGCGGCCCTTAGCGGGATACATGCTATTCATACTAATCACCCGACCATTCTGTAAGTATCTCCATTTTAGCAAAAGAGCTGTGTAAAGCCTACTGTTGTTATATTGTAAACAAGGCTGCCTTCCCTGCTGATGCATCCTTGATCCTCGCCTGCACGTTTCTTTTTTGCAGCAATCAACCGATACTCATGTGCAATACAGCCTGGGGACCCTTGGGCCCTTCTCTCCGCATCCCCCTGTCTTCATATCCTGCCGCCTTATATATATAGGCAGCCCGATCATTTCCATCATTGACGAGCAAAAAAAGCTCCGCTACATGAGGAAAATGTTCCTTCACAAAGGAAGGCAGCAGCTTCATGGCCTGTTGGCCGATTCCTTTTCCCTGAAAGGCCGGATTCACCGAGAGCGAACGAATCAGCATATACCCTTCAAGCCCCGGATCCCCCAGTGCATCAGGCCCGGCATGAAGGATGAAAAAACCGGCAGGCACATCTCCCTCCAATATCGCAATCGGGCTGCAATGCCTATTTCCATCGAATCTCTCCAGGGCAGCCTTCGGCATAAACGTAAATTCCTTTTGCCTGTCATCCAAGTCATAGCCGCAGATATCTGC
>CAKQBC010000235.1 GCA_934215995.1 uncultured Bacillus sp.
TATTCAGCCCTTGTGTGACATACAATAAGATCAATACGTATGATTGGTTCAAGGAAAACTTGACCAAATTGGCAAATGTGGAAGGGTATGATCCGGGAAACCGTGAAACAGCCATGAGAACGCTAATGAAATACAATAGTCTTGTGACAGGCATCATTTATCAGGATACCGAGAGGAAATCTTATCAGGAGCTTGTACCGGGTTACGCAGAAACACCGCTTAGCCGTTCTGATCTTAAATTGAATCAAGACAGTTTTGATCAGCTGCTTGCAGAATTTATGTAAACATGATGGCCGTCAATAGGAATCTGTAGCTTATGGAATGAACTTTAAAGTTCCTATATGCGTTATAAATTAGAAAGAAAAGGGCGTTGGAATTGAAAATCCAACACCCTTTTTTAAATGCTGGTTACATTATTGCCAATACTGGGTTATGATCACCAGCCCCAAAAATTACAGAACCCGCATCTTCTGTTTCTGAATCTTCTGCAGCGGCATTTACAGCTGCTGCTACTGCTGCTGCTGCTGCTGCTGCTGGACTCATTGCGTCTGTTTCTTCTTCTATTATTGTAATTGCCAGTGTTGGTATTGCCGTAGTTTGTGTTACCGTAGTTAGTATTGTCATAATTGCCGTAGTTATTGCTTTGAGAGCTTCCTGTGTTGCTGTTTTGGTAGTTATGAGTATGTGTATGTTCGTGTTGGTGGCAGCGGCATCTTGATGAACTTGAGCTAGAGCTTGATTCACAGAAAAAGCTAGAGCTGGAGCTAGAGCTTGATTCACATCTTCTTCTGGAATCGGAGCTCTCACTTCTACGGTGTCTGCTTTCGCTTCTACGGTGTCTACTTTCATTTCTTCGTGGCATATAAAACACTCTCCTTTTTTAATTGGTACATTGTAATGTATGAAATAATCGGTTACATGGACATGGCATGTACCTATAAAAGTGGAAATGTGCTTTTGTCATTTTCCTCCCCTGAAAAATAAATTTTCCGCTCGATTCCAGATGTACACATGACGTGGACTTTGTATTTTAAAAATTCAGACAGTGTGTTATGTTTATTGTGAAATAAGGGGGTTAATACATTTATTTTCAAAGGGGTGTGCGTTTTGGGTGGAAAAATGAAAGCATTAGTAAAGCGTCACAGAGGATATGGGGCAAAGCTCGACATGGTGGATGTACCGCGAATAGGTGATGATGATGTGCTGATCAGAGTCAGGGCCGCCTCAATCTGCGGTACCGACGTCCATATATACACCTGGGATGACTGGGCAAAAAACAGAGTGAATCCCCCCTATGTATTTGGGCACGAATTCGCGGGTGATGTCGTAAAAGTCGGCGACAATGTCCGTTCTGTGAAGGAAGGTGATTTTGTTTCTGCCGAGACCCACCTCGTTTGCCATACATGCCCACAATGCCTGGCAGGCAATATGCATATCTGCAAAAACACGAAGATAATAGGGGTGGATTCAGCCGGCTGTTTTGCAGAGTTCATTGCTTTGCCGGAGAGCAATATATGGAAGAACCCGAATGATATGCCATATGAGACAGCTTCTGTCCAGGAACCTATGGGGAATGCAGCCCATACCGTATTGGCGGGAGAGGTGGCTGGCAGATCACTGGCTATCATCGGCTGCGGACCGATCGGCATTATGGCTGCCGGGATAGCGAAAGCAGCCGGGGCATCGATGGTGGCAGCAATCGATGTGAATGTGTATCGTCTAGGCTTAGCGAAAAGCATGGGTGCAACCCATGTAATCAATAGTTTGGATGAAGATTGTGTGAAGATGGTTTCCGAACTGACCGGGGGCAATGGAGTTGATATTGTCTGTGAAATGAGCGGGCATCCTGCAGCTATCAATCAAGGATTCGAAATAGTCACAAACGGAGGGAGAGTGTCTATTTTAAGCTTGCCTGTCCGTCCGGTTGAAATCGATGTGACCAACCATATCGTATTCAAGGGCATTACCGTACAAGGCATAACCGGCCGGCGGATGTTTAAGACATGGCAGCAGGTCTCGAGCTTGCTGGCTTCCGGGCAAGTTGACGTGGCACCCTTGATCACGCATCACTTTCCTTTGGAGGATTTCAAAAAAGGGTTTGATCTAATGATAGAAGGCAAGTGTGGAAAGGTGATATTACATCCTTAAATAAGAAAAGGGGAGATGTTCATGAAAGGATTCGAATATTTACAGGAAGAGTTGGATGTTATGAAGGAGGCCGGCACATTCAGGGAATTGGTGCCGCTTGAATCCCCCCAGGGTTCGAAAATTACGATTGGCGGCAAGGAATTAATCCAATTGTCATCGAATAATTATTTGGGCCTTACCTCACATCCGCGGTTAAGGAGAGCAGCTTTGGAGGGTGTTGAACAATTCGGGGCAGGAACGGGTTCGGTCCGCACGATAGCCGGCACCCTGACGATACATGACATACTGGAGAAGAAGCTGGCGGATTTTAAGCACACAGAAGCCTGCCTTGTTTTCCAATCAGGTTTCACAACCAACCAGGGCGTGCTGTCTGCAATCCTGTCTCCTGAGGATGTTGTCATCTCTGATGAATTGAATCATGCTTCCATTATCGATGGTATAAGGCTGACAAAAGCAGCGAGGAAAGTCTATAAACATGTAGATATGCAAGATTTAGAGAAAGCATTGAAGGAATGCGCCTCCTACAGAAAAAAGCTGATTGTGACCGATGGTGTTTTTTCAATGGATGGAAATGTAGCTCCTTTGCCTGAAATCGTGGAGCTTGCAGAAAAATATGACGCGCTCGTAATGGTTGACGATGCACACGCCTCCGGGGTTTTTGGGGATAATGGCAGGGGGACCGTCAATCATTTCAATCTGGATGGCAGGGTGCATATACAGGTAGGGACTTTGAGCAAGGCCATCGGTGTGCTCGGTGGATATGTGGCGAGCACCAGAACGTTAATTGATTACCTGAGACACAAGGGAAGGCCATTTCTTTTCAGCACTTCTCATCCTCCTGCCGTTACGTTGGCATGCATAGAAGCAATTGATGTATTGCTTGAAGAACCGGAAGTGATCGATAAGCTTTGGGAGAATACGGCTTTTTTCAAATCGGGGCTAAAGAAACTTGGGTTTGATACAGGGCGGAGCAAGTCGCCGATCACCCCGGTCATGGTCGGGGATGAAGCATTGGCCCATAAATTCTCAGAGACTCTCAGAAAACATGGGGTTTTCGCTCAAGGAATCGTTTTTCCGACAGTTCCGAAAGGGCAGGCGCGCATTCGGACTATTGTGACTGCGGAGCATAGCCTTGCTGAATTGCAGGAGGCCCTTCATGCATTTGAAAAAGCGGGCAAAGAATTGGGATTGATATAAGGCTTCTTTCTTATCAGGGGCTCTCTCTTCATGGATAGGGCCCTGTTTCCTCGTAAAGGAAATATTTTGACCAAATCCTCTCTCAATTGTTTAAGTTTGACAATTTAGCGACAAATATACATACTCCTTATTATAGGGCGTTCTTTCTGCTGCTTACGGCGTGTATCCTATTGTCTATTGATTTCGAAAGCTTTATACTTAAATGATGTGTGAGCCATGCACAGATAAATAAATGAACTGCTTGATGCATACTGTACTTAATGAAAATGAAAATGACTTTTTAGTAAGAAACGGCAGAAAGGAGAGCGACGTATGAACGAAGAACAACGCATACGATCTCAGCAAGCAACTCAGTCCGCTACAGCGGAAAAGAAATCCGAGAAGGATTACAGCAAGTATTTTGAAAAAACGTATGTGGCGCCTTCCTTGAAAGATGCAAAAAAACGGGGAAAAGAAGCAATACAATACCATAATGATTTCAATATTTCCGAGCAGTTCAAGGGAATGGGCCAAGGCAGGAAATTCCTGATACGCACCTATGGCTGCCAAATGAACGAGCATGATACAGAAGTAATGGCCGGTATATTTATGGCCTTGGGATATGAACCGACAGAGGATGTCAAAGACGCGAACGTCATCCTTCTGAATACTTGTGCCATCAGGGAAAATGCCGAAAATAAAGTGTTTGGCGAACTGGGTCATCTGAAGCCATTGAAGAAGGAAAATCCTGACCTGTTGATCGGTGTATGCGGCTGTATGTCACAGGAAGAATCTGTCGTAAACCGAATCCTTCAAAAACACCACTTTGTGGACATGATTTTTGGCACACATAATATTCATCGTCTTCCTAACATATTGCAGGAAGCTTATCTTTCCAAAGAAATGGTGATTGAAGTTTGGTCAAAAGAGGGAGATATTATTGAAAATCTTCCGAAGGTAAGGAAAGGCAACATAAAAGCATGGGTGAACATCATGTACGGCTGCGATAAGTTCTGCACTTACTGTATCGTTCCTTTTACGCGAGGAAAAGAACGAAGCCGCCGGCCTGAAGATATCATCC
>CAKQBC010000236.1 GCA_934215995.1 uncultured Bacillus sp.
GATCGTAAGGGGACAGGTACTGCAGATCAAGAACTATGAATTTGTCCTGGCTTCCAAGACATTCGGGACGAAAACGGGCAGGATCATCAGGAAGAATCTTTTGCCCAATACGATGGGCCTGATTATTGTCCAGATGACTTTGACAGTACCGTCGGCTATCTTTGCCGAAGCATTCCTTAGCTTCCTCGGGCTGGGTATCCAATCGCCGATGGCGAGCTGGGGCTCGATGGCCAATGATGCCTTGCCGACCATCCTGTCGGGCCATTGGTGGAGACTGTTCTTCCCGGCATTCTTTATATCATTGACGATGTTTTCCTTCAATGTTTTGGGAGACGGACTTCAAGATGCACTGGATCCTAAGCAGAGGAGGTAAAGACAATGGAAACGATTTTGAAAGTGGAAGATTTGCATGTGACGTTCAAGACATTCGGGGGAAAGGTACATGCCGTTCGCGGAGTGACTTTTGACTTGCATAAAGGGGAGACGCTGGCGATCGTCGGGGAATCAGGCTGCGGCAAAAGCGTAACCTCGCAAAGCATCGTTGGGTTGATCCCGGAGAAAACAGGTAAAATTGATCGGGGGAAAATCATCTTCAAAAACCGCGATTTAACGAGAATCAAAGAGAAAGAGATGAGAAAAATCCGCGGAGTCGATATATCTGTCATTTTCCAGGATCCTATGACAGCTTTGAACCCTACTCTCAGAATAGGGACACAGATGACAGAAGGGATAAGGGAGCATAAAGGAGTTTCCGCCTCTGCCGCAAAAGAAAAGGCCCTGGAAATGATGAGGCTGGTTGGGATTCCTTCGCCGGAGACACGTTTTAAGCAATACCCGCATGAATTCAGCGGAGGCATGAGGCAGAGGATCGTCATAGCCATGGCCCTTGTATGCGAGCCTCATATTTTGATAGCGGACGAACCGACAACAGCGTTGGATGTAACGATACAGGCACAAATATTGGAGCTTTTTAAGGATATTCAGGAGAAAACAGGCGTAAGCATAATATTGATAACGCATGATTTGGGTGTTGTCGCATCCGTAGCGGACAGGGTGGCAGTCATGTACGGAGGCAAAATCATTGAATCAGGAACAAAGAGGGAGATTTTTTATGACCCAAAGCACCCTTATACGAAAGGGCTTTTGCAATCGGTGCCAAGGCTGGACACGGTTGGCAAAGAACTGACCCCGATTCCGGGGACACCGCCCGATCTTTTCTCTCCGCCTGCGGGCTGTCCATTCACAGCCAGATGCCCGAAAGCGATGATTGTATGCGAAAAAATGTATCCCGATCAGACAGCAGTAAGTGAAACGCACCAGGCAGACTGTTGGCTATTGGACCATAGAGTGAAAACGGCAACGATGAATAACTGATAGATACCAATTTTATAAAGGGGGAAGCGTTATGAAAAAGTTATTATCTTTATTAATGGCAGCATTGCTCGTTATTGTCCTTGCCGCTTGTACCGCCAATGAAAGCGCGGGTGATCCGGATGGAGGGGACAAAGACGGCAAAGGGGAAGAAAAGGCAGAAAAGAAAGTATTGAACTTGAACAATGGGGATGTCCCGACTTCTTTTGACCCGCCAAAAGGCTTTGACAGTGTATCATGGAGTTCCTTGAACAATATCATGGAAGGGCTGCTCCGCCTGAATGAAGACGATGAGCCTGAAGCAGCGATGGCTGAATCTTGGGACGTATCAGAGGACGGCACTGTATATACATTCAAGCTGAAGGATGCTAAATGGTCGAACGGCGATCCTGTGACAGCAGGTGATTTTGAATATGCATGGAAACGCATGCTGAACCCGGAAGCAGGATACCCGACATCCTTCCTTGGTTATTTCATCAAGGGAGCTGAAGAATACAACAATGGAACAGAGTCAGTGGATGATGTCGGCGTTAAGGCAGTCGATGAGAAAACGCTTGAAGTTACATTGACGAGCCCGCAGGCATACTTCCTGAATGTCATTACGAATCCTTGCTTCTTCCCGGTGAATGAGAAAGTGGATTCCGAAAACCCGGAATGGTTCAACGAAGCTAAAACATTCGTTTCCAACGGGCCTTTCGTCCTTAAGGAGTGGGATAAGGCAAGCGGCTTTACATTAGCGAAATTCGAAGATTACTGGGATGCTGAAACTGTAAAGCTCGATGAAGTAAAGTTTGCGTTTGTTAATGATGAAAACACGGAATATCAAATGTTCCAAAACGGAGAGCTGGACAAAGCGGATGTTCCGGCAGAAATGGCTGAGCAATTGTACGCTGAAGGAAAAGTCACAGTTGAAGACCAGGGCGGATTGTATTTCTACCGTCTGAATGTGGAGAAAGAACCATTCCAAAATAAAAATATACGAAAAGCAATCGCCATGGCGATCAACCAGCAAGAACTCGTTGATTATGTGACAAAGAACGAAGAAAAACCGGCATACGGCTTTGTTTCATACGGACTGAATGATGCAAACGGAAATGACTTCCGTGAAACAAATGGCGACCTTGTGAAGACAAATGTAGAAGAGGCGAAAAAACTGCTTGAAGCGGGCATGAAGGAAGAAGGCTACACGGAGCTCCCTGAAATCAAACTGAGCTACAGCACAAGCCCTGTCCATCAGAAGCTGGCTGAAACCGTTCAGCAGATGCTTGATGAAAACCTGGGAGTGAAAGTCGCACTTGAAAGCATGGAAGCGAATGTTTTCACTGAAAAACAAAAAGCGCTGGAATTCCAATTCTCCAGAAGCTCATTCCTATTGGATTATGCGGACCCTGTCAATGCACTTGAAAGTTTCCAAACCGGACATTCAATGAACCGTACAGGCTGGAGCAATGCCAAGTATGATGAACTGATCAAGTCTGCAAAAGCGGAAGCGGATGAAGAAAAACGTTTCGAAATGCTTTACGAAGCGGAAAAAATCCTGATGGATGAAATGCCGATCATCCCGATTAATTTCTATAACATCCCATATCTTCTTGCTGAAGGCGTGACAGGCATCGTCTATCACCCAGTAGGATACCTCGAACTAAAATGGGTAGATAAAAAATAAAAGCGAAAGCACCCCGTTCAGCAATGTATGGACTGGAGTCCACTGACTGAGATAAAGGAAACACGGCGAACGCAGTGAGCCGATGTTGACTTATCGCAGGGAAGTTGACGAAGTACACTAATTGCTGGGGTGCTGTAGCTGGATAACAGTAAATAGAAAAGCGTAGTGACCCGTTCAACGCCGTATGGACTGGAGCTCTCCTGACGAGATAAAGGAATCACGGAGAACGAAGTGATTCGATGATGACTTATCGTAAGAAGGAGAGTGAAGTACACTAGGCGTTGGGTCTCTTCAGCTAGACATAGAAAAGCGGAAGTACCCCGCTCAGCAACGTATGGACTGGAGGCAACTGACTGAGATAAAGGAAACACGACGAACGCAGCCATTCGATCTGTCCAGTTACATCGGCCAGCTCCTCGAGTCATAAGCCATCTCTCTTTCGGAAATAAAGTTCATATTTCCTGCCGAGATCTGTCCTATGCTTGTCGGAGCTAACCCGGCCGATTCCACATTTCGGTGTTGACTTATCGTAGGGAAGTTGCCGAAGTACACTAGTTGCTGGGGTGCTGAGCTAAACAAAACGAAAAGCGTAGTGTCCCGTTCAGCGCCGCCTGGACTGGGGGAGCAGAGTATTTGTCAGCAAGGATGCGGAACAAGGGATGTTCATATCGTTGAACATCCCTTGTTCCTATATCATAAAATGTTCAAAAAAGCAGGAGGGATTAGGCCATGCTAACAAAGCCGAAGAGTTTGCAGCCGGGTGACACAGTCGGGCTGGTGGCGCCGGCAAGCCCGCCAAACCAGCTGAACCTGGAAAAAGGTATTGCCTATCTGGAAAGCCAGGGGCTTAAGGTAAAGCCAGGGAAATATCTCTACAAGGAAACCGGTTATTTGGCAGGCAGCGATGGAGAGCGGGCTGCCGATCTGAATGCCATGTTCGCCGACCCTGATGTACAGGGAATCATCTGTGCCTGCGGCGGATATGGCACCGGAAGAATGGCGCAAAAGCTTGATTACGATCTGATTCGGGAAAACCCCAAGATCTTTTGGGGATATAGTGATATCACCTTCCTTCATACCGCCATGCGGCAGAAGGCCGGGCTCGTAACATTCCATGGCCCGATGATCGCCTCGGATATGGGGGCGGACAACTGGAATCCATTGTCGGGCGTATTTTTCCACCAGCTATTCCATACAAAGCCGATTGTTTATGATGAAGCCATTTCTCCTTTGGAAACCATGATTCCCGGGAAAGCAGAAGGCAAACTTGTCGGGGGGAATCTTTGCCTGCTTGTGACAACGCTTGGCACGGAATTTGAAATTGAAACAGATGGCAAAATCCTTTTCATTGAAGATGTCAATGA
>CAKQBC010000237.1 GCA_934215995.1 uncultured Bacillus sp.
GGATGAAGAACATACTCCCTGGCGCATCCCCTTCAATCCGCAGGAAAACGGATGCCACAACATGATCGGGGCCGCCTGCCAACTCTATCATCTCATTGAAGGAAACCATGCTGACATGCGGTACCTTCATATCTATTTTTTTATTCAGCAAAGTCGATAGGGCGGTTGCAGCATGTCCTGCCCCTATATTTCCGACTTCCTTTAGAATATCGAGGTGCTCGCCGGATATTTTATGAATGAATGACATTTTACGATTCATCCCCCATATTTTTTGACAGGCCTGCCGGGTCCAGAACCTTTTCCAGATCCAGCAGGATCAATAATCGTTTATCCAGTTTTGCCACCCCGGTAATAAATTCCGATTCCTCAGTCCCGACGACTTCAGGCTGGGACTCTATTTGGGCGCCGGGAAGATCGAGCACATCATTGGCGGCATCCACTATCAGGCCGACTTCTGTATCTTCCAAAGCAACAATGATGACCCTTGTACTGTCTGTATAGCCCTCTTCCTCAAGGTCAAAACGCGCCCGCAAGTCAATAATCGGCGTCACAACGCCCCGCAGGTTAATAACACCCTTCACGAAATGCACAGTATTAGGGACACGGGTAATATGCTGCAGTTTTTCTATTCCCCTCACTTGGCTGACCGGAATAGCATATTCCTTATTCAATAATTGAAAAACAATGACCTTCAGATCAATTGAATCGGTTGTTTCGGACATAGTACATTTCTCCTCACTATCACTTTTCCGGTTCAGGAACGGCAAAGGAGAGCGTTTGGTCTCTCTGCGCAAATCCTGGCCTCCGCAGGCTACTTAATTAACGCATTACAATCGACAATCAGCGCCACTTGGCCATCGCCCAATATGGTGGCCCCTGAAACAGCAAATACATCCGTCAGATAGCTGCCAAGCGATTTAAGGACAACTTCCAGCTGCCCGATGAAGGAATTTACTACAAGGCCTGCCATCTTATCTCCTTTTCTGACGATCACAACTGATAGAAGATCCTCCTCCCTGCATACAGGAACGGCGAATATATCAGCCAAGTCTACTAAAGGAACAACTCTTCCTCTATAATCAATCACTCTCTGATTATGGGCATTTAAGATTTCCTCTTTTTTAACGATTGCCGTTTCAATGATCGATGATAGCGGAATGGCGAACTTTTCACGTTGGACTTCTACGAGCATGACTGAAATGATTGAAAGGGTTAATGGGAGCTGGATGGAAAAAATGCTGCCTTCCCCTTCCCTTGAATCAATTGTAACTGTTCCGCCTAATGATTCTATTGTATTCTTGACGACATCGAGCCCTACTCCCCGGCCTGAAACATCGGAAATCACTTCCGCGGTAGAAAAACCAGGTGCGAAGATCAGGTCATAGACTTGCCGATCGGAAAGGCTGGCGCCGACGGACTCCGTCACGATTCCTTTATCAATCGCTTTTTTCAGCACTTTATCCCTGCTGATTCCAGCCCCATCGTCCTCTATCTCAATGAATACATGATTGCCGCTATGGAATGCTTTAAGGACAACAGTTCCTTCTTCATCCTTCCCGCTTGCCTTCCTTGCCTCAGGTGTTTCTATGCCATGGTCCAGAGCATTCCGGATCAGATGGATCAGAGGGTCCCCGATTTCGTCTATTACAGTCCGGTCAAGCTCTGTCTCGGCACCAATGATTTCAAGATTGACCCTTTTATTCAAGTCCCTGGCCAACTGCCTTGCCATCCGCGGGAAACGGTTGAACACGGTTTCCACAGGAACCATCCTCATCGTGAGAATAATATTCTGCAGATCCCCCGATATCCTGGACATCCTTTCCACGGTTTCATGAAGCTCCTGGTTATCCAGCTCCTTCGAAATCTGTTCCAGCCTGCCCCGGTCAATAACAAGCTCTTCAAATAAGTTCATCAGAATATCAAGGCGGTCAATGTTGACACGGATCGTTTTATTGGCTGTTTGGGCCTTTGTCCTCCCCAGCTTTTCAGCGGTTGCGGCATTCGTTTCATGCTTACTGGCAGACTCTCCGTTCCCGGCTTTCGGTCCATCGGCATGTTCCCCTTGCAGAACATCCGTCTCATGGACAGGATTTTTTAAGGCTTCTAAGGAAATGTCCAAAACAGAAACGTTTTCCACTTCGGAAACCTTCATCACACGCTTCCTGATACTCTCTTCATCTTCTTTCGTGATGTATGTAACAGTGAATACGGAATCAAATTGCTCCTCTTCCAGCTGCTCGGCAGGCGGATTGGCTTTGATCACTTCCCCCGACTTTTCCAGTACCTCAAATACCATGAAAACCCGCGCTGCCTTCAATAGGCAATCTTCCCTCAGTTTGACTGTTATTTCATACGATGAGAAACCTTGCTCTTTCGACTGCTCAAGCACCGTTGTTTCAAACTCATCATAGGTGCTCCGCAAAGCGCGGCCATCTTCAAGCCCAACTCCGGCAGCCGTTTCTGTATGCGGCTGTTTTTTTTCAGCCTTAACAGGTTCGCCTTTCTCGATTGCCTGCAGCTTATTGACAACATCGCTGACATCCCTTTTCCCATTGCCTCCGGAAGCAATGCCCATGACCATAGCTTCAAGATCATCAACAGCAGAAAAAATGACATCCAGCAGTTCGGCCGTCACTTCCAGCTTATTCGTGCGGATCAGGTCCAGCACATTTTCCATCTTATGTGTGAGGTTGGCCAAATCTTCATAGCCCATAGTTGCAGACATGCCTTTCAAAGTGTGGGCAGAACGAAAGATTTCATTGACGATTGATAGGTCTGAAGGATTTTTTTCCAGCTCCAGCAACTGTTCATTACAGGTTTGCAGATGTTCTTTACTCTCATCGATAAAGACTTCCATATATTGATTCATATCCATGCGGTGAGCACCCCCTCGATTAACAATACTTGCAAATTGACCTTGCTATATTTTCTACGTCTTCTACGTCATCGACCAAATCGGCAACTATTGCCGACCTCGGCATCCCGAAAACGATTGACGTTTTTTCGGATTCAGCGATGCAGCGAACGTTGCGATTCCCCCTAAGAACAGACAGTCCTCTCGTTCCGTCACTTCCCATCCCGGTCATGATTACAACAATTACCGAGTAATCATGCAGCTGGCTGGCTGATTCGAACAGGACATCCACTGAAGGACGATGGCCCTGCCTGGCGTCTGTTTGCGTAAGGTCGACAAACAATCTGCTTCCCACCTTTTTCAACTGCAGATGGTAATCGCCAGGTGCAATATAAATCATCCCATTCCTGATTTCTTCTCCATCTTCCGCCTCTTTCACGTTAAGCCGGCAAAGGCTGTCCAGCCTTTCTGCCAATGACTTTGTAAATCCGGCAGGCATATGCTGGACAACTAGCACAGGAGCCTCGAAATCCTCCGGCAATTTCATCAGGACAGCCTGCAAAGCCCTTGGGCCGCCGGTTGAGGTGCCGATCAGCACAATTCTTTTTTCATTTCTATTTCTGCAGTATGGGGCATGGTATCCATCATCCCTTATCTGATTTTCGAGAAATGCATTTGAATCAAGTAAGGGTTCTTTCTGAAGCAGTGTTACGTTTGCTTTTGCAGCTTCCTTTACTTTTTCCTTGAGTTCATTTTTGATTTTATGAAGGTCGAGGGAGATGGAACCCGATGGTTTTGCACAAAAGTCAAAAGCGCCATATTGCATCGCGGCGAGTGCATTCCCTGCACCTTCCTGTGTCGTACTGGACAGCATGACGACGGGGACCGGGCATTCTTTCATGATTATTCTCAAAGCATCCAGCCCGTTCAGAACAGGCATTTCAATATCCATCGTCACAACATCTGGCTGATATTTTTTTATCTTCTCAATGGCGTCTTTCCCATTCCTGGCAGGGCTTAAGACGTCGAACTGGCCATCCTCGGATAAAAAATCCGAAATAAGCTTTCTCATAAATGCTGAATCATCCACAACCAATACTTTTGCTTTATTCATCCGCCTGCTTTCCCCCTCCGAAAAAGGTTTTCAGCTTTTCAACAAATGTCTGCTTTTCATCCGTATGGAGTGAAAAGGAATGCAGGATATAATTCGAAGCCAGCCTTTCCATCCGGATGCTGATGTCCGAATTTGGCTTCAGGACAGTGAAGGGCGTCTGGGAAGCGACCGCTTTTAAAACCGCCTTGCTGTCCGGCAGCAAGCCCAGTGTGACAATCTCTTTCTGAATGAAGCGTTTAAGCGTTTCCTTCAGCCTCCATTCGGCATCTTTTCCCTGTTTATCATTCAGGATCCTGTTACAGACAAGAAAAACGGGTATCTCACTGTTTTTTATATGGATATATTTAATCATCGAATAGGCATCCATAATTGAAGTCGGCTCAGGCGTAGTGATTACGACAATATCATCCGCACAGAGGATAAACC
>CAKQBC010000238.1 GCA_934215995.1 uncultured Bacillus sp.
TGAACAATTAAGTATGATGGAATACATTGATCCATTTACAGGAGAAGAGGTAAAGAAAAAGAAAAAGTGATTAGCAGCAGGCCTTTGAGGTCTGGCCAGTAGAAGTAGTACAATTGGCGAACCGTTCAGTGCCCCTTTAGGGGTTGGTCAGCAACAAAGGCTTTCAGCCGCAGAACAAACCACCCGTTATCACGGGTGGTTTTGACTTATGCGATAAAGATTGAGTATCCGGTCATGTACAATAATCGCATAATTCGGAAATTTTTGTTAAAATAATAATAAAGCAAGGAGGGATCAGATGGATTCAATAACATTTGGCGGAATTACATTAACATGGTTAAAAGGCGGAGTGACATTTTTGGATGGGGGAGCTATGTTCGGGGTTGTGCCAAAACCTTTATGGTCAAAAAAATATCCTCCTAACGACAGGAACCAAATTGAATTGCCTACGGAACCGATTTTAGTGCAGACAGAAGGAAGAAATATTTTGATTGAGTCAGGCATAGGGCAGGGAAAGCTGAATGAAAAGCAAAAAAGGAACTTTGGCGTTGTTGAAGAATCCGAAATCAAAGCGTCATTATCAGCTTTGGGCCTGACGCCGGAAGATATCGATACAGTATTGATGACGCATCTTCATTTTGACCATGCATGCGGGCTGACTGAATATCAAGATGGACAGCTTGTTTCTGTTTTCCCTAACGCAAAAATCATCACTTCGGAAACAGAATGGAACGAAATGAGGAATCCCAACATCCGCTCCCGCAATACATATTGGAAAGAGAATTGGGAACCGATAGCAGGCCAGGCAGAACCATTTTCAGGTGAATACAAGGTTACTGATCAGATCCGGATGATTCATACGGGAGGCCATAGTGACGGGCATTCCATAATTGTCATGGAGCAAGGGGAAGATACGTTGATCCATATGGCCGACCTGATGCCGACGCATGCCCACGCGAACGTCCTTTGGGTAATGGCCTATGACGATTATCCGATGGATTCCATTGAGGCAAAGCAGACATGGATGAAGTATGGCTTGGAGCGAAATGCCCTTTTCACCTTTTATCATGATGCCTACCACAGGGCGGTCAGGTTCACGGAAGACGGAAAAGGGATTGCTGAAAGTGTTCCCCGGACCTGACAAAGAAATTGGAACGCCCATCTCCGGCTGAAGATTCATTGGTGCCTGGTTCTTATTCCGGGCAGAAAACATAATATATGTTACCCTGAATATCCGTGCAAATAAAAAAAGTGGCATTCGCCACTTTTTCTTTGATTTATTGCTCGCTTAATTCAATGATTGTTCCAGTGGTGGAATCAGCAACAAATGAAAGTTGTTTTTGCGAGCCTTCCGCAATCTTTGTGAGCCCGCCTTTATATACTTCATAGTCAAGGCCGTTTTTGGAGAATGTCTCCGGGGTCATCAGAATCCATGAGCCGATGATCTTTCCATCCTTTTTCAAGGCTTCCTTTACTTTGGCCAATATTGAATCCGGCGATGGAGCTGAATACTTTTCAACTGCGCTTTTGGCTGCATATCCGCAGGCGAAGCCGACTGCAGCGCCTATCAAAACATCTTGTAGTTTCATGATCTAATACCTCCTGTACATAATGGGGACTGTTCTTGTTGAGGAATCTGCTTTTTGTTATAAATTAGTATACAAGAGTGTACATATAACTTCAATTTATTGGGCATCGCCTGCCTTTATCTGCCCGAATGTTGGTAACGTATCTTTTTTTCCGTTAAAATGAAGATATGTACATATATTTTTAAGTAAGGTGAAGATTGTTATCTGAGACCGAAAAAATACATAATCTTTTATAAAAGGAGTTAAGCCATGAACAGTGAATCCATGTCTCTTTATAAAACCCTGACTGAGCTCCGGGGAGCCTCCGGCTTTGAACACGATGTAAGGAAGTTCATGAGGAGCGAACTTGAAAAGTACAGCGATGAAATCATCCAGGATGGATTGGGAAGCATTTTCGGCGTTAAGATCGGAGATGCCGACGGACCGAATGTCATGGTGGGCGGACACATGGATGAAGTCGGCTTTATGGTTACTTCCATTACCGAACAGGGGCTGCTTCGTTTCCAGACGCTTGGGGGCTGGTGGAGCCAGGTCCTGCTTGCGCAAAGAGTAGAGGTTGTGACGGACAATGGACCGGTGATCGGCGTCATATCCTCCGTTCCGCCACACCTGTTGGATGCCGCCCAGCGTTCTAAACCAATGGATATAAAAAATATGCTGATTGATATAGGCGCGGATAATGCTGAAGATGCCAGAAGCCTGGGAATCAAGCCTGGCCAGCAGGTTGTGCCCGTCTGTCCGTTTACACCAATGGCCAATCCGAAAAAAATATTGGCGAAGGCATGGGATAACCGTCTTGGTTGCGGCCTTGCAATAGAGCTATTGAAGGAGCTGAAAGATGTCCGTCTCCCTAACGTCCTGTATTCCGGTGCCACGGTACAGGAAGAAGTTGGTCTGAGAGGGGCGCAAACAGCCGCCAATATGATAAAGCCGGATATCTTTTTCGCGCTTGATGCAAGTCCAGCCAATGATATGACCGGCGCTAAAGACACGTTCGGAAAACTCGGGAAGGGTGCGCTGCTCCGAATCTATGACCGTTCGATGGTTACCCATAAAGGCATTCGGGAATTGCTGCTCGATACTGCAGAATCGAATAATATTCCCTACCAGTACTTCATTTCTGCCGGCGGAGGGACGGACGCAGGAAAAGTCCACATCAGCAACGAAGGGGTGCCGAGTGCTTTCGTGGGTGTATGTGCACGTTATATCCATACGAGTGCTTCCATTCTCTCCGTTGATGATTACGAAGCGGCAAAAGAGCTGCTTGTCGAACTAGTGAAAAAATGTGACCGTGCTACTGTCGATGCCATTAAGAACATGTAGCCGATAAAGAAGAAAGAAGGATCCAGATGATCATAGCAGTAGGAAGCCAGAATCCGGCAAAAATTTCTGCGATTGCCGGAGCGGCTGGTTTTTTTCATCCGAACATCATAACAGTCGATGCGCCATCGGGGGTCTCCCCGCAGCCATTCTCGGATGAGGAAACAATCCAGGGGGCAATCAACAGGGCTGTTTATTGCTTGGAGATGACAGATGCCAATGTGGGCATCGGCTTGGAGGGCGGGGTTGTCGAAACCGCACACGGGCTGTTCCTTTGCAATTGGGGAGCTTTGGCGGACAGGCGTTTTGAAGACCCTATCTTAGCCGGCGGGGCAAGAATTCTTCTCCCGAAACATATTGCAGCCGAACTGCTTAAAGGCCGGGAGCTTGGGCCGGTGATGGCTGAATTCACGAAAAAAAATGATATCCGGAAAAAAGAAGGGGCCATCGGCATTTTTACGGACGAATGGATTTCCCGAAGTGAAATGTTCAGCCACGTCGCCAAAATGCTGTTCGGTCAGCATGCCTATCGTGAAAAGCAAATGAAGAACTAATGCATTGCCGCAAAAAAGCAGCCGCACACCACAAATTTGAGGTGCGCGGCTGCTTTTGTTATATGCTTTGGCTTAGAGGCATGTCCGTATATATTACGATCACCCCTTTCCAGGCAGTGAGTTATCTTCCGGGCTGCTGCCGTTGTTTTCATCCTTTTCTGCGGATTCGGGGTATACGCCATGCTCAGCAGGAACAGTCTCCTCTTCATGTTCGATTGGGTGACCGTTCACTTCACCCAAATGGAAGCTGCTAATTGAGCTTTGCAGGTCGTTGGCGATATAGCTTAATTCCGACGCGGCATCGCTCACTTGCGCAATGGCATTCAATTGATTTTCGCTTGATGCGCTTACCTCTTCGGCAATGCTTGCCGAGTGTTCGGAAATGAGGTAAATGCCCTTTAACTTATCCGCCAGCGTTTGGTTTGAAGCCGTTACGTTATGGATGGAATCCTCAACGACCGAGATTTTCCGCGTTATATGGGAGACATGGGACACGATGCTTTCAAACGATTGCTTAGTTGATTCGACGGATTCCGTCTGAATGCTTTTATATTCATTGAATTTTTTAGAGTCATTCAACAGCTGCTTCATCTGGTTGTTCATCGCAGTGATCAATTCCTGGATATTGAACGCTTCGCTTTTTGTCTTCTCGGATAATTTCCGTACCTCCGCCGCCACAACGGAAAAACTTTTGCCGGCTTCTCCGGCCCTTGCTGATTCAATTGCTGCATTTAAGGACAATAAGTTTGTATTCTCAGCTATTTCCTGAATTGTGGTGACGATATTCGAGATGCTGTTCGATTTTTCGGCTGCCTGCTGAACCTGGGCTGTAAGATGGTTGGCGAGCTCAAGGAACTGTTCAGATGTCCTGCTGAGCGTGTGTATAATCTGGATCCCATCCTGCCC
>CAKQBC010000239.1 GCA_934215995.1 uncultured Bacillus sp.
GAAATACGGCACCGGCACGGGCGCACAGAGGCTTTATTTCGAGACAGGCCAAGGTTCCGAGCTTTCAGCGGAAGCGCATCACGGAATCGACCAGATGACGCTGGAATCGAGGAATTATGGATTTGCCCGGCACTATGACCCGTTCATTGTCAATACGGTTGTCGGTTTCATCGGGCCTGAGTATTTGTACAACAGCAAACAGGTAATCAGAGCGGGCCTGGAAGACCACTTTATGGGGAAAATGCATGGCCTTCCGATGGGTGTGGATATCTGCTATACGAATCACATCAAGGCAGACCAAAACGACATTGAAGATTTAGGGGTGCTCCTGACGGCCGCCGGCGTGAATTTCATAATAGCCACACCGATGGGCGATGACTGCATGCTGAACTATCAATCTATGAGTTATCACGATATAGCGACATTGCGGCAGACGATGGGGAAAGCCCCGTCGCCGGCATTCGCCAGGTGGCTTGAAAAAATGGGGATTCTGGAAAATGGGGCCCTTGGCCAAAGAGCGGGCGATCCGACCATTTTCACGCGATAGGAGGCGGACAGGATGAATGAACAATTAATTGCATCGATCACAAAGATGGTCGTCGAAAAGCTAAGCCAGGAAAAAGAAGAACAGCCGCCGACCATCGACCTGTGGAAATCGGGCCCTCCCCCAAATCAGCCATTGGCAGAGGCAGATCCACCGGAGGGGCGGCTGATTCCCTTAAAGCCGCTGCAGGCACAGCCGGGGTCAGGAAAATCCGTTTTGAAAAGCAGCGGGCAAGAGCCGGACAAAGAAGGGCTGCTGAATGAATTGAGGAAAAAAACGCCTTCCCGGATCGCGGTCGGAAGGGCAGGAGCACGGCCGAAAACGGAAACGTGGCTTCAGTTCCGCCTGGACCATGCGGCAGCCGTTGACGCTGTGTACGGGGAAGTGCCGCAGGAAGTGCTGGACCGCCTCGGCTTTTTTACAGTGCAGACGAGAGTCAAAGATAAAGAGGAATACATCCGCCGGCCGGATCTCGGGCGCAGGCTGTCAGATGAGGCAAGGGAATTGATCAAGCGGAAATGCCATATGTCGCCAACTGTCCAGATTGTCATTTCAAACGGACTCAGCGCCAAAGCGATCGAAACGAATGTCGAGGATGTGTACTTATCATTGGAGCAATCGTTGAAGAATTTGGGCATCCAGACAGGCACACCGTTTTATGTGGATAAAGGCCGGGTAGCATTGATGGATGAAATCGGCGATGTCCTGACCCCGGAGGTAGTTATCATGCTGATCGGGGAACGGCCGGGCCTGGTCAGTGCCGAGTCGCTGAGCGCGTATTTATGCTATAAGCCGAGAAAAGGGGTGATCGAGGCAGACCGCATGGTCGTCTCGAATATCCATAAAGGCGGAATCCCGCCTGTGGAAGCAGGAGCCTATCTCGGGACACTGATCCAGAAAATACTAACCTATCAAGCAAGCGGAGTCTCGCTTGTGAAGAAGGAAAAATAGGGGGCTTATGCGGCATGCGATTGCCACGTGTAAAAGCAGACTTGCTCGCCGTCCGGGTAATCCCGAATGTAGACGGGGGGCTGGCGGAGAAGTTCAATCTGAGACCCGGCCAGCGAAGCCTTGGGATATTTACGCTTACGATTGACGATGTTGGTTATACGGCGCTTGATGAAGCGACGAAGTATGCGGATGTCGAAGTCGTGTATGCTAAATCTTTTTATGCGGGAGCAGGGCATTCTTCGGGCCCTTTATCAGGCGAATTTATCGGTGTACTGGCAGGGCCGAATCCTGAACAAGTGAGAAGCGGCCTGGATGCCGTGCAGACAGCTATAGAATCAGAGGCTTATTTCGAAGCACTGAACGAGGACAAAACCCATGTTTTATATGCCCATGTCGTATCAAGGACCGGGAGTTACCTATCCAATTTGGCGGGCATTAAGGAAGGCGATTCGCTTGCCTATTTGATTGCGCCCCCGCTTGAGGCGGTATATGGGCTTGATGCGGCGCTGAAGGCGGCGGATGTGGATATATGTGTGCTGTTCGAGCCGCCATCTGAAACGAACTTCGGGGGCGGGCTTTTAACCGGCAGCCAGTCGGCATGCCAGGCAGCCGCAGATGCATTCCGTGAAACAATCATCGAATTGGCGCGTGACCCGCTGAAGTATTAGGAAGAAAGGGGCGGTAGTATGCAGATTGTAGCAGACCGTGATCTGCTCGCAATACAGGAAATGCGAGACGCAGTAAAAAGAGCCAACGAAGCACAGGCCAAGTACATGTCCTATACACAGGAGCAAGTGGACAGGATTGTGAAGGCTGTCGCTGATGCAGCCTATGCGAAGTCCTGGGAGCTTGCAGTCATGGCTGTAGAGGAAACAGGGATGGGTGTGGCTGAACATAAAAAAATCAAAAATGAAGTCGGCTCCCGCGATGTATATGAATCGATCAAAGATGAAAAGACAGTAGGGATCATTAAGGAAGACCGGGTGAAAAAAGTGGTGGAGATTGCAGCGCCGTTCGGCGTGGTAGCAGCCATCATCCCGACGACTAACCCGACTTCAACGGCTTTCTTCAAAACGTTGATTGCATTAAAAACACGCAACGCAATCGTCGTCAGCCCGCATCCGTATGCAGTCGGATGCACGATCGAGGCTTTGAAGGTATGCGAGAGGGCAGCGCTTGAAGCGGGAGCGCCGGAAGGTTTGATCGGCTGGCTGTCACACGCTTCCATGGAGGCGACGCAAGCATTAATGAAGCATAAGGATATCCACCTGATCCTAGCGACAGGCGGAAGCGGGCTTGTGAAGGCAGCCTACAGCTCAGGGAAGCCGGCTTACGGCGTAGGGCCGGGCAATGTTCCGGTTTACATCGAGAAAACGGCCGACATCGGGAAAGCCGTTTCACAAATCGTCGACAGTAAGTCGTTTGACTACGGTACAATCTGCGCGACAGAGCAAGCAATGGTTGTGGATAAGAATGTGTATGACATCGTCGTAAGGGAACTCCGGAACAACGGGGCCTACCTTCTGAATGAAGAAGAAAAGATAAGGATGGAGAAAGTGATCTCCCCTGTTCCGGGCAAGGTGAACCCGAACATCGTCGGGAGAAGCCCGATGGCAATCGCAAAGCTTGCCGGAATACAAGCGGATGATTCAGTCCGGATATTCGTAGCAGAAGAGACAAGGGTCGGCAAGGATGTTCCTTTTTCACTTGAAAAACTGTCGCCGATTTTTGCGCTTTACAAAGCAGACAGCCAGGAACAGGCGAGTGAACTATGCAGCCGCCTTTTGGACCTGGGCGGCCGCGGCCACAGCTTATCGATTCATACGCAGGATGACAGCGTGGCAAGGGAGTTTGCGCTCTCGATGCCGGTATCCCGGATTCTTATCAATACACTTTCATCAATCGGCGCAGTCGGGGGCACGACAGGTTTGTCCCCTTCGATGACCCTCGGCTGCGGGACGTTCGGAGGGAATATAACATCGGATAACATTACAGCCCGCCATCTATTGAATATCAAGCGGATGGCTTACGGAATCAAGGATGTAACGATTCCTAAAAAAGGAACTTCCCCACAAGCTGCGTCCAGCGCTGCAGGCACTGAAAAGGAGACGAAGAAGATTGTGGAGGATGTCATATCGTCCATGGGCAAAAGCGGACAGGTGAATGCTGAGGAAGTAGCTTCCCTGGTCAGTAAAATTCTGGATCAGTACAACAAATAATACAAAAATCAGGAGGAATGAAAAATGGCAAGAGAAAACACAGCATTAGGAATGATTGAGACTAAAGGTTTGGTGGCATCCATCGAGGCGGCAGATGCAATGGTGAAAGCGGCAAGTGTCCATTTAGTAGGGAAAGTGCATGTCGGCGGAGGTATTGTAACTGTGCTTGTACGTGGCGATGTCGGTGCCGTGAAAGCAGCGACTGATGCAGGTGCGGCTGCGGCACAGAGAGTCGGCGAATTGAAATCTGTCCATGTCATCCCGCGTCCGCACAATGAACTGGAAGCCATTCTTCCAAAAATGCCGGAGATCGTCGAGTAATCTCATAGAGTAGCAGAAAGCGAGGTGGGATAGGATGGATCCTTCATGGATTCAATCGATTGTTGAAGAAGTCATTCAGCAATTAAGCCAGAAAGAACCCATGCTGAAACCGAATCGGATTCCGATTGCGGTTTCAGCCCGCCATGTCCACTTATCGAAGGAACATCTTGAAATCCTGTTCGGAACGGGCTATGAGCTGAGGAAAAGAGCGGATCTATCCCAGCCGAACCAATTTGCGTCCGAAGATACGGTCACGATTGCTGGCCCTAAAGGAACGAGCGAACGTGTCCGTGTCCTCGG
>CAKQBC010000240.1 GCA_934215995.1 uncultured Bacillus sp.
CTCCATATCCATCATGCGGGTGAACCCAAGCTTCCCGTACATGCCGGCAGCACTCCAACTTGGCCATAGCCTAGCCCGCTCTGCCCCTTGTTCTTTGAGCCAACTACAGACATCCCCGACAAGCCGGCTGGCAAGCCCGTTCCGGCGGCAATGCTCTGCTGTGTAAACCGCAACGACCCATCCAAAGAGAGTCTGTTCGCTGCTTAATGGGAAAGCATACTCTTTCCTTACCAGCCCTCCTGCACAGGCAATGATCTCCGCTTCTTCATTAAGCGCGACCCTGAAGTTGAGCCTTTTAGCATTATATTCATGCTCGAAAAACTTTTGCACTTCTTTCTGCCTTTCTTCATCCGGAACCGGTATCCCATCCAGTTTGCCCATTTCGCACGCCATTCTTTTCCATAAGCAAGCGATCATTGGCAGCTCCTGCCCGGTTGCCCACCGATATGTAAACATTCTTCACCCTCCAATACAACATATGATACAAATCCCTATTTAAGAGTTCTTGAATATACCACTGAACTCCTTCTTTAAGGGCATTCCTCTCATCTGTGCAAAAAAGAAAAACCGCCCTATACGGACGGTTCTCATCTTAAACAATTACAGAATCTCTTTGAACATCTCGATTGTTTGCTCTTTTGTCGGCATGAACGGGTTGCCTGGAGCACAAGCATCTTTAAGCGAGTTTTCCGCCAAAAGATCAAGGTCCGGATTCTCAACGCCTAGCTCCTTCAGCGATTTTGGAATGCCCACTTCTTCAGAAAGGGCTTGAATGCGGGAGATTACATACTCACTGCATTCTTCATCGCTTTTGCCTGCCACTTCAAAGCCGAGCTTGTTCGCAATCAGGCGGAAGCTTTTCGGTGCATACTTGGCGTTTTCACGTTCCACGACCGGCAGCAGCATCGCGTTGCAGACACCGTGAGGCAGGTCATAAATGCCTCCAAGCTGATGGGCCATAGCATGGACAAATCCTAACCCGGCATTGGAGAATGCCATACCCGCCAGGAAGCATGCATACGCCATTTGCTCACGCGCTTCAATATTTTGGCCGTTTCGGACAGCTTCCGGAAGATGGTTAAAAATGATTTTAACCGCTTCTAATGCTGTCGCATTTGTGATCGGAGAAGCACCAGGTGTAACGATTGTTTCAATCGCATGCGTCAAAGCATCCATACCGGTAGCCGCTGTCAAATCAGCCGGCTTTCCGACCATCAGTTCAGGATCATTGACTGACAGAAGCGCCAGGCTGTTCTCATCGACACATACCATTTTCACACCACGGTCTTCATCAGTGATTACATAGTTGATTGTGATTTCCGCAGAAGTACCTGCAGTCGTGTTGACAGCGATTGTCGGGAATCCCAGATGCTTCGATTTATTCACTCCTTCATAGTCGCGGATGTTCCCTCCATTTGTCGCAAGGATACTGATTGCGCTTGCGCAGTCCTGCGGAGATCCTCCGCCTACAGATAGGATGAAGTCACATCTTTCGTTTCGTAATAAGTCAAGCCCCTCATCTACCTGGGCACAGGTCGGATTCGGCTTAACCTCCCCAAAAATCACATAGCCTACATTAACGGCATCTAATAGATCGGTCACTTTTTTAACAGTTCCGTTTTCCGCCAACACTTTGTCAGTAACAACTAAAGCTTTTTTAAAACCAAAGGAAGCAACTTCATTCCCTAATTCGGACAGGCAGCCCCGCCCGATTAAGTTTTTGCTCGGCAAATAATACTTCATGTTAAAATCTCCTCCGATGCTTTTTTGTACATTGCTGCAAGAAAAGATGGTTTCCCTCGTATGTACGGAGAATACCTCTATAAAAATTATACTACAAAAATATTTCAGATTAATAAAATAATTTAGATGGTAAAATTTTTAACCAAAAAAGTATATTAGAAAAGAAAGTAACTCTTCGGTCAAGGAGCAAGTGATTGTCGGCTGCTTGCCTCCCGGTCTCACATCATGCCAAAAAGGGCACCCTGTCCGTGACAGGGTGCCCCTTAGAGGTTTATCGCTATTCGATTTAGGCTACTAGTCTATTAAGGCATTGGAACGATTCCGACAGGGTTGATGGCATTTGTTTTGCCGGCATTCCACTCGCCTTTATGAAGCTCAAAGTGCAAGTGCTGCCCAGTCGAGCGGCCCGTATTGCCCATGATGCCGATTTGCTGCCCTTTGCCTACTGTTTGGCCTGATGAAACCATTCTTGTTTCAAGATGCGCATACAGGGTTGTATACGTTTGGCCATTGATATAATGAGAAATCAGTACACAGTTGCCATAAGAAGATGAATAGTATGATCTGATGACTACCCCACTCGCAGCTGATACGACAGGTACATCGGCACCGTTTGCGATATCAACGCCGGCATGTGTTTTGCCCCAGCGTGCTCCGTAACCGGATGAGAATCGGCCGCTTGCAGGCTGTGTCCAAGATCCAGGCGATACGCTTACCGATGGACTGCTGCTGCTGGATGATGATGAGCTGGATGAAGATGAAGATGCGTTGCTCTTCGAAGCAGCTTGTACTCTTGCTTGCTCTTCAGCCGCTTTTTTGGCTGCAGCTTCATCAGCAAGGCGCTGCTTTTCATTAGCGATTGCTTTCGAAATGGCATCTTTTTGGGAAGCAAGGATTTCCTGTTCTTCCGCCAGGCTCAATTTATGGTCATGCGCTTCATGCTCTTCTTGTTCAAGCTGCGCCATTACCTTATCTTTTTGCGCTTTTTGCCTTGCCAGCTTTTCTTTCATGGCTTGCAGTTCAGCTCTCATATCTTCAAGGTCGGCAAGCTTTGTTTCGACTGCCTTTTGGGAACTTTCAAGCTCGGCTTTATCGTTCTCATGCTGTTTTACAAGATCATTGTCTGCTTCAACGATTGTTGTAACCGCTCCGACTCTGTCGATGAAATCGGCAAAGCTCGTTGATCCGAACAATACTTCCAGATAATCGACCCGGCCTTCATTTTCCTGAAAACTTAAGGCCCGCTCATTAAGGATTTCGGTGCGCTTTTCGATGCGCTCTTTCAAAACCTCAATTTCTTCCTTGAGCTTTTCGATTTCAGCCTTTGTATCTTTGATTTCTTTATTCTTTGTCCTTATTTTGCCGTTTGTTTCTTCAACAGCCTTATCGACCCGCTCGATTTCAGCTTCAAGCTTGGCTTGCTTATCCTGCAGATCCTTGATTTTCGAATCTGTGCTGTTAATATCTGAATCCAGCTCGGAACTTTTCTTTTCCAACTGGTTTTGTTGTTTTTTTAAGTCATTCAATGATTCTGCATTCGCGACTGAAGCAAATGTGCTTCCAACCCCTAATACGAACGCAGCATTTAATACCACAATTTTCTTCCAGGACATCCCCTAAACCCAACCTTTCTGAATCTCTCTTCTTTTATCCCTTGTCTGTGTTACGGTTTCCCCTTTGATGTACGTTTCCCTATTCCTTCTTACACTTTCAAGAACTTGCGTACGGACATAAGGCTGCCCCAAACTCCGATCAGCCCGCCGATCAGCAATAGAACTGCGGAAACCTGATAAATGAATGGGCTGAACGGAATCAATTCAACATGCTTCACGTTGATGCGCGGCCCTAAGTAGCCAACCAGGTTATAATAAGTCGTTCCAATCAGTATGATCGGTATGAGCGCACCAAGGATGCCGAGCCATAAACCTTCAAGGAAGAATGGCCAGCGAATGAATGAATTGGTTGCGCCTACGAGACGCATAATCTCAATTTCTTTTCTTCTGGCTGTGATTGTGATCTTGATTGTGTTGGAAATCAGGAACATCGCTGTGAACAACAGTCCGATGATCAGAGCCAATCCGATATTACGGGAAATATCCACGAATTTGAAAAGCCTGTCGACATATTCCTTGCCGTATTTCACGGTCTCGACAAAATTGAGCTCTTCGATTTTTTGCGCAACCGCAGAAACATCCTCAGGCGTCTTCGTCTTAACGACATATACGTTTCTCAGAGGGTTGTCCTGTTCATATAGGGAATAAGCGTCCCCCAATGTATCCACAAGGTTCTCGAGCTCCTCTTCCTTAGAGGAGAAGGTTACATTCGAAACACCTTTTATATCAGTAATCTGCTTTTCCACCAATGCCATATCCTGTTCTGTGGAAGTGGCATCCAAGTGGACACGAATTTCAACGTCATTTTCGACATTGCTTGCGATTTCGTTCATGTTCATCAACAGGATGAAGAAAACGCCGACAAGCAGGAGTGTAACTGTTACGGCACTGACGGATGCAAATGTCATCCAGCCGTTCCTACCGATGCTTTTGAAGCTTTCTCTGAAATGGCGACCCAGGCTCTTATAACTC
>CAKQBC010000241.1 GCA_934215995.1 uncultured Bacillus sp.
ATGTACAGAAAAATCTCATTGGGAGATTTTCAAATAGAAACAAACGAGATTCTGTCAAAAAAAGCATTGATAGAGGGGCTCTAATGTAAAATATGGTACTTTGCATATGTTTGACTACCTAAATTTGTAACCGGTGTCTCAATCCCGTCAAATATGAAAGGAGCATTTCTTTTTTTTACATAGGCAGAATATGTCAGGGCAATCGTCTTCGGTGTCACTTCATTACATATTTTCTGCCGTTCTCCTTTGATGTCAAGCGCAAAGATGCCATCAGTATTTTTTATAATTGCAATATCCTCTGAATCATTAAAAATCGTCAAGGCACTTTTTATAGAATTTTGAAAATCTGCCATTGATGCATTGTTTTCTCTGATAATCAGATACAAGCGCTCCGCATCATTGAACACTTCAGAAAGATTGCTGTTCTGGTCTTTTTCTGCCTGCAACCAGTGACCGACAATCATATAAACTCCAGAATTTTTCAAGGCGAGCCGATGGCGCAATATACGATTACGCCTGATATTTTCTCGTTTTGACAAGGTTCCATGAAATGCCGAGACAATTGAAAAATCCTGGTTCTGAACGAATGCCATGACTCGTTTGAACGAGCTCTCAAGGATGAGACAGACATTGGTACAATCTACGTATTCAAACCCGTTTCCTCTTAATTTCGGATTGGAAATCTTAACACGGCGAATAAAATTTGAATAATCTTCAAAAGGCAGAACATGATTCAGTGCAACCTTTGCAGCAGAACACATACATGCCCCTTTTGACACGCTGGGCAGTTGATGAAAGGTTTCTTCTGATATAACATTTTTCCCGATGAAATCCGCGTCCTGATTTTTATTCGGATTCAGATTAATCCGAGTCATTTTATCCCTCATTTTTGACAAAGCTTCATCTAAGCCGACTGGATGGAATTTTCCAACTTCCATTGCTTGATGATATCCAGGTACAACGCAGGACGACTTTATTTCTGCAGATAGACTTGTTCCAATCAATTTTGCGGAAAGAGTTCCCTTCGGCTTATACAAAAAATAACCTTGTTGGAAAAATTCGGATAAGTCAAACAGATTATCATAAAAGTCCGGATCTTCATTCAAATTAACAACAAGATAACAATTCTCATTTTGTGAAAAATAATGCAGGTTTCCCGAAGCATTCCCGTTCAAACGTGTAATCCCGTAGCGCAAATGCAGGAGTTTGGCAGCTAAAAGACTTCTTCTGCTGGCTTCATCCTCTGTCAACACCCAGTCATTTTGATATATGGATGAAAAAAAAGCCGTTTCGTGGATGTCAGCAGTTTGGGGAGCAGATGAAGAAATTACAGCACATTCAAAAAATTTTATGTAATCCCAAAGCTTTGAGTTCAGTTTCCTCTCGGAATTTATACTGAATTCCTGATTTGGCTTATTATTCATCAATACATCCTTGCGGTTTGCGGTTGCAGATCCCCCGGATCAGTGTATGAAGCAAATTGGACCAGCGTTTTCCATAGAGGCGTTCAGCGTAATTCCATCGGGCATCCACGTCCCACGCCAGTTAAAGTCAACCTCATCAATGGTTGTTTCCAGAACAGCTTTTTTTCGCTCAGAGTGAAAAATTTTCTGATAATCGCGGAGAAACTCTGAACGTGTAAAATAGAGTTTCCCCGAAAGTTCTGCGGGAAAATCAATCATTCTCGCGATTGTTTTTCGATCATCTGTGCGGATACACTCTTGAAATTCTGTAAGAAAAACAGGAAATGATTTTTTTTCAAAGAGTTGTCTATCATAGTCATCCGCATGAAGATAACGAGTATCCGTGACAATGTATTCTCCTGCCGCATCGGCAGCAGGCGAACCGGTAATCCGGGAGAAGCTAAGCCATGCGTATCCACATGAGGAATCTTTCCGTGAGAACTCAAGTTTGCGAAATCCTGCTCCCGCAGGGGTCCAGTTTCCAAGTTCAAGATCTTCTCCCAGATATTGAACTTCTGTGTGTCTTTGGGAATTCTGAACTCCTGAAAATGCAAAATAATGGTATTTCCCATTTTCTTGAACGCGAAATACAATAACGGTCATAGGAGCACCTCCGGATCCATAAAGACCATTGGGGGCGTCCGCATGAACCAAAGCTGTCAACTCCATACGATTTAATGGAATCGCAAACTCGTAATTCTGAATATGGAGCCCGGGAAAACTGCCCTGCGGGGCCACCTGGAAGGGGGGCTGCTCTTTCTTTTCTTCCGCGAAGGGGAAAAATACAAATAATATTCCTGTCAACAGACAGCCTGCACTAAATGCCAAAAAAAATCGTATCATTTCAATGTCTCCTTGTCCGCTGTGCGGAATCTCTTTGCAGAAATGTCGTTCAGACATGGCGCATTATCTGCGGCAATGAGTTTAGGCCACGTTGAAATCTGACGCAAGGTCTCGGGAATGGTCATAAATTCCTCCGGCCGCAGCTGACTTTTCAGCAGCAAGCTTGCTTCATACAATATGCAGGTTAACCGTATTGTTTCTATTTTGCACTTGAGGAGAAACATCTTGAGCTACAAACCATTATTTGGGTTGTAAAGGCATATTTGCGCCTCCTTCCATACCTGCTCGACAGAAATTTTTGCAATACATTCATTGATTTTTCTGCAGGAAACGGCGCATTGAGGTCTTGCACATTCAGCTCGACACCGGCGATGTTTCGGAGATAAGTAAGGGAACCAGGTAAAACTGGAAGATGCTGCGGAAATCGTAACCGAGGGACACCCCAGTGCGCAGGCGAGATGCATGATTCCTGTATCATTGCCGATAACCAGAACCGTTTTCCCGGGAGCATTCATCAGCTGCGCAACTTCTGCGAGAGACAAATCACTGACCCACTGGTATCCGGCCCGTGTAATATCAGCCGCATAATCAGTTTCCTGCGGACCAAGCAAAAAAACGATTTCCATCCCGTCCGCCTGCAGACGATTTGCCAGGCTGAAATAATTGTGGTTGCCCCAATGTTTGTATCGGCTGCTTGCCCCGGGAACCAGAATGACGAGTTTTGAATTCAGGATTTTCTCGACTTTCGTGGTGTAATTATGACAGAATGTATTTGCCGCTAACTGGATCTGATTGCAATGGTAGTCCGGATCAATTAAACGTATCAGGGCTGATCCTTGTTCGGTGACACTGCTTTCCCATCTAAGTTTCTCATCATCCCATAATTTTAAAGGCAGATAAGCTGTATAATATTTTTTGCAAATGGTTTCCGGAATTTCACAGCTTTCATATCCATAGCATTTATCATGGTCGAGTTCGGAGATAAGATTCAAACTGTCCATGTCATAACGAGTATTGAAAACCGCCTCGAATTTCAGCCGGGGCAAATGTTCGCGGTTCCATTTTCCGGGTGTATAACAGAATACCTCATCGCAGAATGCATAATTCAGAAAAAGTTCATGATTTTTTTTCGTGCAGAAAACGGTAATTTTGCAGGGAGCATAAAGTTGGGACAATTTTTCCAGCAGATTGAAATTAACGAGAGCATCCCCCAGTAAATCCTGGGCAAAATATGCGATTTGCCGGATCGGGATTTCTGGAAGTTCCAGAAGTTCCTGGACAGCCTCCAGCGCCTGCTTCATCGTAATTTTTCCGATACAGGTGATCTGGCATTTCTGACAATCCGGCCTGCCGCAGGAATATTTGACAGCCTTGTGGCGGGACTGGTCATAGCTGAACCAGTTCTCAATTCCGGTGAAACTGAAAAAATGAATCGTCTTGACATCAAAACAGGCGGCAAGGTGCATGGGGCCGGAATCATTTCCAACCGTCAGCTCACTGCGGCATATCACATAGCCGAGCTGACTAAGCGAGAGATTGTCGAAGTACATGAATCCGCTCTGCTCCAGATCCCGAATCAGAATTCGATCCTGGGGACCGATGACAAATACAGATTCAAGTCCGCAATGGTGACGCAGCGTCTCCGCCAGCTGGAAATACTTCTGGATTGGCCAGTATTTGGCGATCCACGAGGTTCCCGGCTGCATCAGGACATATTTCCCCGGCAGTGTCTTCGGCAGGGGTGAACATTGATAGCTGGCGGTTGTCAAATGCGGCATGGCCCCCCGGTAATCCGGGTTGACCAGACGGATTACTTCCGCCATTTGTTCCGGAACGTATTGATATTGTTTCAGCGTAATATTTTTCCAGTAATCCAGCGTCACATACCGGTCGAACAGCTCTTCGCATTCGGCCTTCGACCGGAACATTTCCTCCATGCCGTAAGCCTTGTCATAATCAAGCTGTCGAAGCATTTCCGTCCAGGATTGCTCATAAC
>CAKQBC010000242.1 GCA_934215995.1 uncultured Bacillus sp.
ATATTGCTCAGTCCAAGCTCTCCCATGTTCGGCATGTTAAGCCCGTCCATGCGTTCAGCGATATGGCGCAGCGTATGAGCCCCCTTATCTCCGAATGCTTCTGCATCAGGTGCTTCGCCAATTCCTACAGAATCCATCACAATCAGGAATACACGATTGAACTTTGTTGTTTTATCCATATATGATTTACCTCCCATTAATTATGTAGCCATCATTCTTCTATAGCGCTTACAAAAACCGCACTGATCTTTATAGTATTTTACCCAGTGACACTTCAATTACTCATCTTTACTTGTTGCCCTTTCATTATAGTAGGATGTCAGACATCTGAACAGCAAAAAACCCTATAGCTCGCAGAGAAACATAGAGTTTTCACAAAAAATACATATTAATTGTTCCTATTATTCTACTAAGCTCGCGGATGGAATTTAGAATACACATCCTTGAGGCGGGTATTTGTGATATGCGTGTATATTTGCGTCGTTGAAATATCCGCGTGCCCAAGCATCTCTTGCACGGAACGCAGGTCTGCCCCATTCATCAGCAAATGCGTTGCAAAGGAATGCCTCAACGTATGCGGCGTCAGCTCTTTCTGGATGTTAGCCTCCTGGGCAAGGCGTTTCAGGATTTTCCAGAACCCCTGCCTTGATAATCTCTGCCCATGATGGTTCAGGAATAAAGCTTCCGTCCTATGTTTTTTGTTCGATAGTTCCGACCTTCCGAACGACAAGTATGCCTCCGCAGCCTTCAATGCCGTCTGGCCGATCGGTATGATCCTCTCCTTGTTTCCCTTGCCGACACAACGGACAAAGCCCATCGATCCATGGACATCCTGTACATCGAGATTGATCAGTTCGCTGACACGCATGCCGGTCGCATACATGATCTCAAGCATAGCCCGGTCCCGCTGGGCAAATTTATCCTGCCCCTTTGGAGCCTCCATCAGCGCCTCAACCTCATCCATGGATAGCACCTTCGGAAGCTTTCGTTCCTTTTGCGGCGTGTCGATATGGACGGAAGGATCCTGTTCCGTCTGCTTGTCCCTCAATAAAAACTGGTGCATCGACCGGATTGAAGCGATATGGCGGGCGATCGTCCTTGGCGATTTCCCGTCTTCTTTCAGTGACAACAGGAAAGCGACGATATTCGCTCGCCCCACCTCGTTCCAGGAGCCAATCTGCTCTACATTCTTCAAGTATTTCATATAAGACTTCAAGTCTCTTTCATACGAAACCAGCGTGTTTTTCGCCAATCCTTTTTCGACTGTCAAAAAATGAATAAAATCCTTCAAACCGTCTTCCATAGCATTACTCTCCGTTCCAATAAAAAAGCTTTAACCTTTCGATCCATCCCGCCTGCCCGTCCTGCTGTTCCAAAGATACCTTCAGGGATGTACCTTCCGGCTGGTCATAGCGATTGTAATCCTCATACTCTTCATTCAACCATATCATCCCTATATAGAAAAGGATAGTGAAGCTGACAAACAGCAAAAAGACTTTCAGCGTATGGATGATTGTCCAAACTGCAGATTTCATGAATACCCCTCCGTTACACTCTTCTCCCTTCAATCTATGCCCAGAACCTGCCTTTATATACATAGATTATTTGTGCTTCCGGATGTGGCTTCCTCTATCGCCGGTCATCGGCCATAAATTAAAAAAATGCCCTAAACATGCGGATAATATAATATTATCGACAGTTCACGAGCATTTGCATTATATTGTCTCTTTATCTTCTTTCGCCTGGCACCTGAAGCATATGCCATGGAAGGTAAGCCGGTGATCCTTGATCTTGAAGTTCCAGCGTCTTTCCACCGTTTCTTCCACTTCTTCCAGCAAGTCTTCCTGGATTTCATCCACAGCGCCGCACTCCATGCAAACCAGGTGGTGATGGAAATGCACAGCGCCTTCCTGCCTCAGGTCATAGCGGGACACGCCGTCGCCAAAGTTGATTTTATCGACAATTTTAAGTTCAGTTAATAATTCTAACGTTCTATATACAGTCGCCAGACCGATTTCCGGCGCTTTTTCTTTTACAAGGAGATATACATCTTCAGCACTTAAATGATCTTCTTCATGTTCCAGTAAAACGCGAACGGTTGCTTCTCGTTGAGGAGTTAATTTATAACTGGATGAGTGCAACTGTTTCTTGATTCTATCTATTCTTTCTTCCATAGTTCCTCCTCCTTGCCGCTATCATATCTATTATATCAAAACTCGGAGAAGTGTCAAAATAGAATTATTATATTCAAGAAAGAAGAATGATTCTAATTAAATAACAATTACAAAATAAATCACCCATCTATACTGACAAGCTGTTTCATGATCATCGGGGAAAAATAAGCCTCGATCACACCTGCCCCGCCGATAAAAAGGATGCATAAGATGAACGAAACGACGTATCTGAACAGAATGGGCTTCATCGGCTGCCTGATCTGCTTAAAAAATACTCGTTGAATGATCGTTTTGCAAAGCAACAATGAAATGACCGTAATGAATATCGTTACGGGCACCATGATTATATTCTGAGGCAGAACCGACCCGATTGCAACCTGAAAGCCTTCCCATCCCATCGTACCGACCAGGAACCCGACTGTAAACCCAATCACGACCCCTTTAAGGAACAGCAACAGCAAAATCAATGGCAGGCCGATGATTGAAATGCCCAAAATCCAGATCAACCCGATGAATTGGAGATTATGCATAATGCTTCCTTTCAAAAGCTGTGCGGAATCCGCAATCGACTGATTCTCAACTTGTCCAAAAAATCTCGTTAAATAATAGAACAGGTCCTCTTTCTGGCTGAAAGACAAGCTATTCACGATGACAGAACCGCAAATGACACCCATCAGAAACAATACTGCAATGAATGTATACATCGAGGAATTTTCACGGATATGATTTTGTACTGCGATATGGAGCTGCGACTTTTTCTTCATCTTTCTTCCTCCCGGCAAAACATGTTACTAGACAATATGAAAGAAAAAGCCTGTATATTCCTGATTCCAGCAAAAACATATCATTCCCATATCATCAATAAATTACCATATGTTTCGATTTACCTGTTTTATAACTGAATTCACTGTAGTATAATACCAATTAGTTATTTTTGTAATTTTCAGCCATCTATACGAAGAAAGGATGTGAAAGATCTACATATCGCCGAACGCCATAATGTAAGTGCTTTCATATTATCTTTAATCCGAAAGGGGACTACTTATGGAAATACCAAAAACGACATCCGCTTCACCAAAGAGATCTTCCACAGATTATGCGCAAATCGCTAATTCACCAGCCTTCAAAAATTTACTGACTGCAAAGAAAAAATTCATCATTCCTTTTACTCTCTTTTTCTTCTGTTTCTATTTCGCACTGCCCATCATGACTTCCTACACAAAAATCTTGCATCAACCATTTATCGGGAGCATCACCTGGGCCTGGGTATTCGCCTTTCTGCAATTCGTCATGACTTGGAGTTTCTGCATGATCTACTCCAAAAAAGCAAAGAAGTTTGATGAGCTTACCGAAGAAATCCTGAAGGAAAGAGGTCGATAACGATGAATACACCTGCCTTTATTATGTTCCTAGCCATTGTTGGCGTCACCTTATTCATCACTTATTGGGCCTCCAAAAAAACAAACAATGCCAGTGAATTCTATACTGCAGGCGGGGGCTTGACAGGCTGGCAAAACGGATTGGCCATCGCCGGCGACTACATGTCTGCCGCCTCCTTCCTTGGGATAGCAGGAACCATTGCACTTGCTGGTTTTGATGGTTTCTTTTACAGCATCGGCTTTCTCGTCGCTTATCTCGTCGTCCTCTATCTCGTTGCCGAGCCGCTGCGAAATTTAGGGAAATATACATTCGCCGACATGATTGCTGCCCGGTTCAATACAAAAAAAATAAGGGGCTTCGCCGCCTTCAACACGATCACGATCTCCACTTTCTATATGATTGCGCAATTGGTCGGGGCCGGGGCCCTGATTAAGCTATTGCTCGGCCTGAGCTATACGGCATCCGTCCTGATTGTCGGCATACTGATGACCGTCTATGTCATATTCGGCGGGATGCACGCCACAAGCTGGGTGCAAATCGTCAAAGCTGTACTCCTTATGGTCGGTACATTCATCATCTCCGCCATTGTTTTTGCAAAATTCAACTTCAACATTATGGACATGTTCGACAAGATGAAGGACGCCACACCTTTAAAAGAAGCCTTTTTGAATCCAGGGGTCAAATATACGGACGGTTTTGATAC
>CAKQBC010000243.1 GCA_934215995.1 uncultured Bacillus sp.
GTCTACTATTATCACAAAAAATCCATTGAAATTAGGTCTTATTACCTATTGTTGGTTCTGGATTCTGTTGATTTTTCTTTTATAATGGAATAGGAACAAGTTGGGCAACCTAATGAAAAAGCTATTGCCCGGAATAACAGAATGGAGAATTTACAGATGAAAAAGATAGTGCTATTCCTGATGCTTACAAGTGCATTGTTTGTTGCAGGCTGCAACAATTTTAGTGTTGGGAAACTGTATACGGATGAGGAATACAAACAGGCTGAAGAAGTGGCCAAAACGTTTATTGAAATGAACTATGAAGCGATTGAGTCAGTTAAAATCGAGCATGTCGGCGATGATAAGGAAAGCAGCAAAAGCATCCTGGTGGAAGGGTATGCGAACAATGTCCCTTTTTCAATCCAGGTGACAGTTGAAGACATGAAAGTGTATGCAATCGGGACAGGTGAAGATTTCCCGGAACGCAAGGAAGAATATAAGGATAAAGTAGCTCAATAATTACTAAAAAAAGGCATAGGCAACCTATGCCTTTTTTCTATGTACTCCGGTATAGTTTCGTTCCGTCCGTACAGATTAGAAAGGAATACTCCAAAAAAGAGAGGGCTAATCGTATGGGCAAATGCAGTGCAGGCAAGGAAAAGAAAAAACTGAAGTGGTGGCAGTTATCGCTGATCGGTGTCGGGTGCACAATCGGCACTGGGTTTTTTCTCGGTTCCGGCCTGGGAATCAAACTCGCCGGACCAGCTATTCTGCTATCATTTCTCATAGCGGCCATAGCTACTTATATTGTCTATGACGCCCTGTCAGCCATGTCAATCGATGATCCGCAAAAAGGATCCTTCCGTACATATGCCAAAAAAGCGTTCGGAAAACCAATGGGGTTCATGAATGGGTGGATGTACTGGTTTTCGGAAATGCTGATCATGGGAAGCCAGCTTACGGCACTTTCGCTTTTTTCGAGATTTTGGTTCCCGGACATTCCAATGTGGATATTCGCATCCATCTTTGCAGTGCTCGGGCTTGTGGTCATCATCATCGGCACTCAGCTCTTTGAGAAAATTGAACATATAAGTGCCATCGTCAAGATTGCTGCTGTCTTAATGTTTGTGATCATCGTCATTCTAGGTTTGACAGGGGTCATTAATGGCAAAGACTCGTTTGACCTGCCTTTGGCGATGAAGGAGTTCTTTCCTAATGATTGGAAAAAGGTGTGGTCATCCCTGGTTTTTGCCTTTTTTGCATTCGGCGGTATTGAAGTCATGGGCATTATGTCTTTGAGGCTTAAAAACAAGGAAGATACCCCTAAAGCCGGGAAAATGATGATTCTCTGCCTTACAGTCATTTACCTAGTTTCACTGTCCTTGGTCGTCTCCATTCTTCAATGGGACCAGATCAATACAGATAAAAGCCCATTTCTATCCGTCTTGGATCTTTACAAAATCAAGCTCGTTTCGCATCTGTTCAATAGTGCCCTGATCATTGCGGGATTTTCCACCATGACCGCTTCCTTGTTCGCCATTACAACCATGCTTGTTACGTTGTCCGAGGATAAAGATGCCCCAAAATTCTTGAGCAAAAAAGGGCGGTTTGCGATTCCTATCCCGGCCTTTCTGGTGACCACAGCCGGCCTGGCATTATCAATTGTCCTGTCACTGGTGATGCCGGATAAGGTATACGAATATTTCACTACAGGCGCAGGGCTGCTGATCCTGTACAACTGGCTATTGATCCTGGCTACATACTCGAAGCTGATCGAATTGAAATTTTTGGATAAGCTGAAACGGAACATTGGCATCCTTTTCATCTTTCTTGCTATCACAGGTACGCTGTTCGCAAAAGGGACAAGGGGCGGATTTTTCGTAAGTATCGGTTTTCTGGCTTTCGTAGGGATTGTGACGGCCATTGTTTCGCTAAAAAGGAAGAACAAAGAAAAAAGAATCAAGATATACAACGCAAACAGGAAAAAAAGGACCCATGCCAAACGGAAAAAGAAGAAACATCCAAAAAAGCAGTAGCGTTTCACAGCAAGGATAGGACGCCCATCACTCCAAAGTAAATGCCGAATCCGATCAGGGATAGGCCGGAAATGAGGGATACAGCCGCAAGAAGGCGATTCGTGAGGAAATTCCTGAAGATGCCGGACAGTAAGGCCATAATGATATCCCAAATGAAAACACCCGCAATGATTGCACAGCTGTTGATAATTGTTTGCTCCGTGGATAATTCATGGGATGACTTGGCGATGACCGAACCATAGATGCCAAGCCAGAACAGGATGCTCAGCGGATTGGAAATGGACATGAGGAAGCCAGTGCGCCAAGACTGCAGCTTGTTCATGCTTTCCTTTGCGTTTCTTTGGCCGGGACGGAAATTGGAAATGAGGCTTTCTGTTCCGGTATATAAAAGGACAAATGCCCCGAATAGCCATAGGAATGTCTTCAGAAGCGGAATCTCAAGGACAGCCGCGAGGCCGAAATAGACAAAGAGCATGTAGCACAGGTCTGCAGCCAAGGCACCCAGCCCGAATATCCAGGCATGCCAGAAGCCTTTCCGCAATCCAATCTCCATTTGGGCGGCATTGATCGGTCCCACCGGGGCGGATAGAGAAATGCCTAAATAGATATAACCGAGTATGGCTGTCATGAATGCCCCCCTGTCAAAAAATAGAATTCGTCTCATTTTATGCGGCCTGTCCCTCATTTTAGAACAAGAGACTTGTCGCTGGATAACCATACCTTGCCTGAGAGGCAAAGAAAGAGCTTCCAGAGAAAAAAGAGAAACCCGATAAGCTGTTAATCTGGTATCATAAATAAATGAATGAATCTGTATTTTTAGCAGTAAGAGAATAGGAAATCTCTTGTTTCTGCAATCTCTATCGCTGTTAAAAGTTGGAAGATTAAAAAAGATAAATTTGCTGGGTTGGGGGAAGAGAATGTGGAGAGTTCATCTGCAAAGCCGATCATCTTGCCGATGGTCGTTTCCATTGTAGCCATATCATTTGCCGCCATTTTCGTGAAATGGTCGGAAGCGCCGGCCACTGTTCTGAGCATGTATCGAATGTGGCTTGCTTGTTTAGTGCTTTTGCCGATTGCTTTCCTGAGAAGAAGGGAATTCAGCACGATTTCAAGGAGGGACTGGACATTCCTCGTTTTTTCCGGCTTGTTTTTGGCGCTTCATTTCGCCCTGTGGTTCGGTTCACTGAAATTCACCACTGTGGCAAGCTCGACTATCATTCTGGCGTTGCAGCCGATAGTTTCTTTGATCGGAGGCTATTTTGTTTATAGGGAAAGAACTACACCCGCCGCCCTTACAACTATGGGAATTGCCGTCATTGGGGCCGTCATGGTCGGCTGGGGGGATTTTGGCTTAAGCAGTGAGGCGATCTTTGGGGATATATTATCATTCCTCAGTGTCATTGCCGTTGTCGGATATTTGCTGATCGGGCAGAATACGGTCAAAAAAGTTTCGCACTGGATATACAGCTTCTGTGTTTTTTTGTTTGCAGCCATCTTTCTAACTTTCTATAACCTCATCATGGGGGTTCAGATGGGCGGATACGGGCAGAGGGAATGGGGAATATTCATCCTGCTTGCGATTGTCCCGACCGTGTCGCATGTGATCAATAACTGGCTGATGAATTACGTAAATGCAACAACGATATCGATGAGCATATTAGGTGAGCCGGTAGGGGCGACAGCGCTTGCGGTGCTCTTGCTCGGTGAGCGGATAGCGGGATGGCAGATTGTCGGGGGCCTGATTGTCCTTGTCGGTGTATTTTGCTTCTTGCTGCAACAGCATTACCAAAGGGTGCCTTCCCGGAAGGCGGCATGATGCAAATTTTTATAAAGTCATTGCAGGCAATTAAAAATGTATACTAAGGAAGCCCGTGCCCTCACATTAGTATACAATTTGATACTGCCTTACAAAAATGTGCCTTCTTCCTAATTTGGCGGCTTCCCTTTATGATGAATATATCAAAAGAAGCAAAAAATGAAGGGGATGGCAAATATGGCAAAAAAGGCATTTGCAGTAGATCAAGCGCATAGCCGTGTGGAATTTTCAGTCCGCCACATGATGGTGGCTAAGGTAAAAGGCGAATTTACAAAATACGAGGCGGATATTCAGGCGGATCCGGCAGATCTGACCGATGCCGAAATCGAATTTAAGGTTGATCTTGCAAGCATCGACACACGAAATGAAGACCGGGATAACCATTTACGCACCGGGGATTTCTTTGATATTGAAAACCATCCGCA
>CAKQBC010000244.1 GCA_934215995.1 uncultured Bacillus sp.
GAATGGGGGTAACACTTGGGGGACACCCTCAATTCGTAAGACCGTTGGTTAGCCCGATGGCTGAAGGTGCCGCTGTTGCAAAACATGGTGATAAGATTGATGACAAAGATGTCGAAAAAATCAGAGCCTACTCAGCAGCATCCGACAACATCGGTAACTTCTTTGCACAAAACGTTTTCATGGCGAATGCAGGCGTACTTTTGATCGCCTCAACATTGGAAGGAATGGGCATAGCAGTCGATACGCTTCAAGTTTCGAAAGCCGCTATACCTGTTGCAGTGATCGCCTTTATTATCTGGACAATACAGAATATCCTATTCGATAAAAAAATGAACAAAATTTACGGTGCTACTGGCGGCCGCAAAGCAAGGGGTGAGCAATAATGGATTTCGCACAACTTTCTACTCTTCTTTTGGATGTTTTCTATATCATCATCGGTTTATTCATGGGCGTAACGATGGTGTTCACCATTAAAGATAAAAATCATAAAACGCGTATCGGGACTACAATGTTCTGGGGGATCTTGGCGACCATCTTCATGGCGGGCAACTACATCCCGAGCGTGATTGTCGGTATCCTTGTTGTGATCATCGCAATTTTATCGGCTACAAAGCAAATCAACATCGGAACGTTAAAGCAGCTGGACGAAACATTCACAGCGCTTAAGGCAGAAAAGCTTGGTTTGAAAATTTTTATTCCGTCTGTCCTTATTGCTCTGATTGCGATGCTTGTCGCATCTTTCACAGAATTCCCGGGTACAGTGGCTATCGGGATTTCGGCTATGTGTGCATTGCTAGTCACATTTATCATTACGAAAGCGAAGCCTCAGGAGTTAATGGAGGAAACAAGCCGTTCGTATCAATCAATTGGTTCATTCGCAATCCTTCCGCAACTATTGGCATCGCTTGGTGTCCTATTCACAAGTGCGGGGGTAGGCGATAAAATCTCTGCAATCATCTCTGGTGTCATTCCAACAGGAAATGCACTGATCGGTGTGGCGACATACTGCATCGGTATGGCGCTCTTCACAATCATCATGGGGAATGCATTCGCTGCATTTGCGGTTATTACTGTCGGAATCGGTGCGCCATTTGTATTCGCTATCGGCGGAGATCCGATCATTTGCGGAACGCTTGCTTTGACTGCAGGATACTGCGGTACATTGCTGACTCCGATGGCTGCGAACTTCAACATGCTGCCTGCGGCATTGCTGGAATTGAAAGATAAGAATGCAGTTATCAAAGCACAGGCTCCTGTAGCGCTGACTTTATTGGCGATCCACATTGCGCTTATGTATTTCTTGGGATTCTAATTTAAGAAACTTGCAAAAGGAGAATAGACAATGAAAGTACTATTGACAGGTTTTGATGCATTCGGGGGAGAACCAGTTAATCCGGCTGAAGAAGCAGTTAAAATGGTCAGCAGCCAAATCGGCGGCGCAGAAGTGATTAAAGTAATCATCCCGACTGTTCAGGCAAAATCCGTGCAGGCCATTGAAAAGGCTATTGAAGAACATAATCCTGATATTGTCATCTCAATTGGGCAAGCGGGAGGAAGATTCGACATCACTCCCGAAAGAGTTGCAATCAATATTGATGATTACCGCATAAAAGATAATGAAGGAAACCAACCGATTGATGCAGTAATCGAAGAAGACGGCCAAGCGGCTTATTTTTCCAACCTGCCTGTAAAGGCAATGGTCAAGCATATGAATGCGAACAATATCCCGGCTTCCCTATCGAACACAGCGGGAACGTTTGTATGCAACCATGTTATGTATGGCATTCTTTATATGATCGATAAGAAATATCCAGGCATGAAGGGCGGCTTTATCCACATTCCGTATATGACTTCACAAGTCATGGATAAGAAGAACACACCGTTCATGTCATTGACTGAAATTGTCAGAGGCCTTGAGCTTGCAATTGAGGCTTGTGTCCTGTATGACAAAGATATCAAAGAAATCGGCGGGGAAATCTGCTGATGAAGCGCATCAATCTATTTGTGTACGGCTCTCTTAGAGAAGGATTCTTTAACTATGAGAAATACTTGGATGGCAACGTCGCCAGGAAGTATGATGCCCGTATCGCAAATATGAAACTATTTCACATGCCATACAAAGGCTATCCGGCAATTACGTTCGGCAAAGATGTGGTCGAAGGCGAAATCATGGTGCTGCGGGAAGAGTGTTATGAAGAAACGATGAAGGCCATGGATAGAATGGAAGGGTTCATTTCTGAAGGGAATCCGGAAAATGAGTACCATAAAGTCGTTATGGAGGCTGAAAATCTTCAGACCAATCAAATGGAACTTTGTTATGTTTATTTTTATAATCAAGACAGGGATTCGCTTTTTGGAGGCAATGCCATCTATCTCCCGAATGGGGATTGGAAAGCGCATATGCAGGCTGAAGGCGAACGATTGAAATGCCTTGTATAATGGTAAATTAGCAAGAATATAGCCGGCACAATTTTATGTTGGACATGAATGGCCCCTTAATAGTTTTTGAATACAAGAGAGCTATTAAGGGGTTTATTTGTTAGACTTTAAGGATTGAGAAAGAGTAACAGAGAAAAAGTAGGATACAGGGAGAGGATTCATATGGGAACGAGTAGGAAAACAGAGCTGGCCTGCTGGTGGATTGTTACGTTAGCCATGGCAGCCGGCACTGTATATATGTACATGGAAGGGAAAGAGACAAAAGGACTGATGGGAATACTGACGTGCCTCTGTCTTGCTGCAATCGGTCTATGGCAATGGAAATCGAAGCACGCTGTCCATTCAGGCTTCATGTCAATGACCTATCTGTTCATTTTCGTCTCTGTCGGCCTTGGCACATTTGGCGGAGCATACAGCATCCCTCACTTTGATGACTTTTTGCATGTATCATCCGGAATATGGCTTGGCTATGGGGCGTGGATCCTGCTATTGAAGCTGCTTGGCCGAAATATGGCAGACCAGCTCCCAAAACACTTTGTTGCCCTGTTTATCATCTTGTTCGCTATGGCCTCAGCCGGTGTCTGGGAGCTACTGGAATTTGTAGGTGATAAACTTCTGCACTTCACTGCCCAAGGCAGAGACCCAGATGATACGATGTTCGATATGATCGATGGGTTAGTTGGCGGAATCATCGCAGCCACTTGGATGATCACAAGGAAAAAGGATAAATAATTATGTGTAAATGTCGGTGAACGCACCGGCATTTTTTTATGGGAATGGCAGCTTCGGGTATGCAGGACGATTTCGGTAAGCAGGGCCGAAAAACCGAAAATGCCGTTTTTTTCTGGTCCCCTAATTCCGTTTTGAACCATTACGTTTATACCTGGCTCGAATAGTGTGATATCATAAAACTATCAGATTATTTATCAACTAGGAGGATCTATTTTGAAAATAGGAATCATCGGTTTAGGAAAAATGGGATACAATTTGGCGCTCAATATGAAAAACAATGGGCATGAAGTGGTTGCTAACGATGTCAGCAAGGAAGCGATGGAAAAGATACATGCAGAAGGCATTGAAGTGGCAGGAACCTATGAAGAATTGGTTGAAAAACTTCCATCACCGAGGATCATTTGGTTGATGGTGCCTGCAGGGGATATTACGGAACAGGTTTTGAATAAGGTTTCCGCCCTTCTTTCCGAGAAAGATATTGTCATTGATGGAGGAAACTCCAATTATAAAGATTCCGTACGAAGAGGGAAAGAGCTGAAAGAGAAAGGGATCTACTTCCTGGACTCAGGAACAAGCGGCGGCATGGACGGCGCCAGACAAGGTGTCTGCACAATGATTGGCGGGGAGAAGGAAGCTTTTGCCCAAGTGGAACAATTGTTCAAGGATATTTCCGTCGAAAACGGCTATCTATATACAGGTGAATCAGGGAGCGGCCATTTCTTGAAGATGGTCCATAACGGCATTGAGTACGGCATGATGCAAGCAATGGCGGAAGGCTTCGAGATTCTGGAGAAAAGCGAGTTTGATTTCGACTATGAGAAAGTATCCCGTGTCTGGAATAACGGATCAGTCATCCGCTCCTGGCTGATGGAATTGATGGAAAATGCGTTTTCGAAAGACTCCAATCTGGACAGTATACTCGGTGTCATGAATTCTTCAGGGGAAGGGAAGTGGACTGTAGAAACAGCGCTTGATCTGCAAGCAGTGGCGCCAGTCATCACGTTATCCCAAATTATGAGGTACCGTTCCCTTGAGAATGATACATTCTCAGGTAAAGTAGTTGCAGCCCTTCGA
>CAKQBC010000245.1 GCA_934215995.1 uncultured Bacillus sp.
CCTCAACCCCTAACAACCCCAACATTCCCGCTCCGCATAAGCCTGCCGACACCTACAATACCAAATAGGCTCAACGCCTTCACTAATACTTTTTGAAATTCTGTAAGTTTCTTACCCATAAGATCCAGTTCCTGCTAGTTAGCCTTTCATTTATTTGGCTACAATTAGGCCGTCGATGTCTTTTTCGTCTAGGGAAATATAGGACATGTTTTGGTACTTCGGTAGGCATCCATAGCTTGGATGGCTGCTTTGTATCTTCCTTGACCTTACTGTTGATGGTCTTAGTCCCTTTCAGGCCACCGCCGATTCAGACTAAGAATGGGATAAAACCGACTGCAGACATGGTGCCTATGAAACATATATTAAATTCTATTAATAAATAACCTCGAAAAGCCGTAGCCTCCGAGGGTTCAAATTAATTATGAAGTATACATAATGTATTCTTTTAGCTTAGCCTATCACCTTTAAAAATTTTAGTAAGTGTTTTTCAATTATGCATGGTTTTTTCTTAATTTAAGGTATATATACAATCATATCACCAATAGGATATCTACCCTTCCACCCACAAGGCCAACCTCCTTGTTTATAAACTTCAAAGATTTTCTCATAAAAGTTATCCGTTTTCCCATTAACTAACCTATTTAATGCACACATTGTGAGATCTCCCTCAACTTCCTCGTTAATATCAATATAATCAAAAGGGAGAAAGTCATTCGAGTAATTTTCATTATCACTAAAAAAGTTATATAATTCATCTTGCTGAGAAACTAAATTCAGATTATAAACCTTCTCAACAATACTTTCTGCTTCTTGTGATTTCACATATTCCCAAACAGTATCTACTTCACTCGAGTCCTGTGACCAGGCAAGGTTTTGAGCTTTATTGAAGTCTTTAATTACCTTAAAGATTTCGTCATTAAAATTTTTATTATTAAACATCTTACTGTTACGAATAAATTCCATTACTTCTTCCACTAACTGTGTGTTTACACCAAATTTCATTTAGATAACCACCTTTCCCATAACTCTTCTGTTGCTCCACCGCCTCTATTCCAAATAGGCAGCTTATGATTTTGACCACTTTTGTAAAATTCCTCGATGTTAGTTATTTTAGTCTTATATAATGGTAAGCCATTTTCAACGCCTTTTCTAAGTTTTTGTTGTAATTCATATACTTGTTTTTCTAACACCACTAAATCTTGATTAACATCCATTTTATCAAGTTGTTTTCTTACAACATTGTTATAAACACCATGGAAACCTCTATGTCTAGATAGACTACTAACATCGTCAGAAGGAATAGGTAAAAATATACCATTGGTAGAGTCATTCATATCCATTCCAATTTTTTTAATTACTGGATGTTTATTTAATTGGGAAGGAATTACATGTTGTGCTTGATACCCTTTCCAACTGGTAGAGCGGGGTACCCCCATTGATTCTAGTAAGTTTTTACCTAATTTAGTTGGATCTCCAGTTGTAGGATTTCCGGGATTACCTGAAATAAGCCTATTAACATCCCCTGTACCCCTATTACTACTAACAACCCCAACATTCCCGCTCCGCACAAGCCTGCCGACACCGAGGATCCCAGCCAAGCTTAAGCTGTTGGCCAACCCTTGTGAATCTTCTGAAACTTCTTCGCCGAGAAGGTCTGTGCCTGTCAGGTAGCCTTTCGCTTCGTTGGCGGCGATGAGGCCGTAGATGCCTTTTTCGCCCATGGAGACAAACGACATGGCCTCTTTTGTCCGGTAGGCATCAAGGGCGTGGGCTGCTGCGTTGGATGCCCTGGCCGTATTATTGATGGCTTTGGCACCCTTTATTCCCTTGCCGAACCAGCCGATGACCGGGATGTAGCCGGCTGCGGCCATGCTTCCGGCTGCGACGCGCTGGGTGGTGGTGAGTTTTTCCCCGGTAACCGGGTCTATGCCTTTTTCTGCCCTAAGGTAATCATAATAGCCCGTCAATTCCCCTGTAAAGGTTTTTGTGGTGTCCCAGAATTTTTCCCATGCGGAACGGTCTTCGAGCGCCTCCATTTCCGCGATGATTTCACGCTGTTCCTTCTGCTCTTTCTTGAAGCCCAGGTATTCCTCCGTACGGGCGCTGATTTCCTCCCTGTTCCGGTAGGCTTCGCTATTGAGGAAATCGCTGCTGTTGAAATGGACCGGGGAAATATCGTTTCCGGAACGGGTGGCTTCCATCAGGCCATTCATCAAACCGATGATGTTCTCGATTTCACCGCCTGAGGCGTTGTATTCGCCCGCGAGCTGCTGGTCGAGTTCCTGGGTCGCCTTCATTGTGTCCTTTCGCCCTTCATCGGCATCCTCCATATGGGCTGTGAAGGCCGCCTTCGAGAAGACGTTCAGCGGCAGGATATCGCTGATGCTGTCGAAGATGCGCTGCAGGTCATCCTGCTGCTGGCTGACCATCTTGATGGAACGATAGTGCGCCGTCTGCAGGTCTTCTGTCAGGAAAGGCATGACGACGGCCGTTTCCCCTCCCAGATCCTTCTCTTCCTGGTCGTCTGCAACCTGGTCCAGGAAGGCGATCCTTGCCTGGAGGAACCGGATCCAATGCTCTGCGATTGTGGCATGCGCTTTATAGAACTCCTTGATGGCTGTCGCACCGTTCCCGCGGAAATCTTCCATTGATGACATCGCCGTGAACTCTTTCTGCAAAGACTCGATTTGTTCCTTCAATGTTTCTAGCTGCTTCTTGCGGCTTTCGCTGACCGCTTTCACCGTCTTGGCTTCATAGACCTGCAACGCGGTTGTGTTTGAAGTGCTGCCGTCGATCACTTTCATGTCGGCAGATTCCCCGTTGTGATTCGTTTGATTGCTTCATCCTGGCTCTTCATATAATCGACGTTCGCCTGCGTATCCGCCAAGTTTTTCTGAACGATTTGGACATATTCCGATACAATCTGTTCAAGCATGGCCTCACCCGCCGTGAAAGCGGCGGAGAATCCCGATTGGTTCCTCCCGAAGTCTGCTGAGTGGAACGTTGGCAGATTCAGCGCCTGCAGCGCCGACTCCATTTTTTTGATTTGTCCCGAGACATCCCCGTGCCTCAGCTGAATGTCCGTCATCCGAATATCCCCCTTTTCAGATCTGCCAGCATGTTGCCCGCCTGCTCGAGCATTTCTTCCCCTTTATCAATCATATCCCCGATTGCCGAAGCCGTTGCCTGCAAGGCGCGTATACTGGCAAGCTCGATTTCCAGCCAAGCGATTTTCTGTTCGATTTCGCTCTGGTACTCCGTATACTCCTCTTCGAATATCCGTTTCATTTCATCGTGTGCTTCCTTCCGGTCCTCATTGAACAAAGAAGACCGGTTCCCCATCCACTGGTCGGCCAATTCCGGCTTGCGGATCTGCCCGATTTCCGATAAGCCGGCGGACTGTTCACGCGCCACCTCGCTCTTCGCCTGCCTCAGCCTGCGGATTTTCTCCTCCAATTCGGCCGCCTGGCCCGCAAGGCCTAAAGCGATGCTGCGCAATTCTCCTTCCAATCCCATCTTTTCACCCCATCATTCGTACATACATAATTAGACGGACCTTGCTCCGCTCATGAAACTATATACACACCTACATTATAAAAATTGATACAAAGGAAATAAATGGATAACTAATTACACAGGCAAAAACAGTTCGAATGGACTGCTTCAGCTTTTTTTCGGATAAGCAGGGAGACTTATAATACAGGACACAAAGCCTAAGTTTATTACCAACCTTTTTTTACAATGGATTGTCTTCTCTTTTCCCCGGAAGCTCTGGTGGATTCTCCTCCTATCCCCATTGGAACTTTCTGTATAAAAATTACGGTATAGTGCCTTTTAGGATTGCAAAACTCCGCTGCGATTGAAATTCAGTTATCAGGTATCCTCGCTTCCTTCCATGCATGAATTTACCAGACGGCTTATCTAAAAAATCCAGTCTTTAAAACTATCTTTATTTTTTTATAACTGTTACCATTTTTAATAGAGGAAAATGATCACGAAAACCACCGAAACAAGATTGAAAGAATGATGGACTACCAATCCCTTAGCATTGGAGAGAAACGGATGTATACTGTGTTTTCAACCTTTATAGTGCCAGCCGACAAAAGTGAAGAAGTGATCGACATTTACCGGAACCGTTCCCATTCCGTCGATGAGGCGGACGGTTTTTTAGATTTCTTTCTGCTGCAGAATGATAAGAAGCCCGGGGAATTGACC
>CAKQBC010000246.1 GCA_934215995.1 uncultured Bacillus sp.
AGTGTTCCATTGGCCCCTTCCGATAAAATAGGCTTCAATGCCACTTCATAAGACACACTGCCTGTCCGTGGAATAGCGAATAAAGGACCGATCGTTAAGTATAAAACCGTTGTGAAGATGAGGCCGAACCAAGGATGCACCCTGCTTGCCATCGATAATAGATCGGCTTTCCCTGAAACTCCGATCGCTATTGTTCCCAATAGCGGCAAACCTACACCCGTAACAATAAAACCAATCGTTGCGCCTAAGGCATCCGTTCCGGACATCTGCCCCAGCAATACAGGAAAAATCAGATTCCCTGCTCCGAAAAATAATGCAAATAACATAAAACCAATAGCAATCAAGGATGTATTCGCTTGCTGCTTACCCACAATTATTACCCCCTAAAACATGTACAGTAGAACATTGTCTTCTTTTGTCGATTCATCGTTTCAAAAATGAATATTATTACTGTAACATAAAACCAAAAAGTTTTCAGAAAAATTGAAATAAAAAATAACTTTTTTTCGAAAAATGTCTAAACTTCTACACATTTATTTGCATTTTTACAGAATTTTGTTATTCAATTTCCAAATATTTATAAAACATAAGTATCTTACTATATTGTTGCACGCCGGATTGTTTTTAACAAAACAGCATGAAAAAGCAGCATACCCATTGCGGCAAGTTTTCAAAATCACCACCTGCTATGTATGTGCATCTTGGCAGGAAAAAATTGTTGTGCATCAAATTACTGCTTTCTCTGAGACACTTTCAGATCCAGCCCTTTTCATTGGCTTTATCGATTGCTTGCTGCCGGGTTGACACACCCAGTTTCTGTATAGCCGATGAAAGGTAATTGCGGACTGTCCCTTTCGTCAAAAATAACCTGCGTACAATATCATCCGTTGTTAACCCATCACTTGCCAGCCTCAACATTTCTATTTCCCGCTCTGTCAGCGGATTCGTCTCCTGCCGGAAAATAGCGGCAGCCAGTTCAGGACTGATGACAGATTCGCCTCTCATCACCTTGCGTATCGACTCTATCAGGCAATCGATCGGCTCATCCTTCAAAAGATATCCTTCAATGCCGGCTTCTTTTGCCCGTTGCAGATAGCCTGGCCTTGCAAAGGTTGTCACAATGATGATTTTTATTTCTTTTTGTTCTTTTTTTAAGCATTCTGCCAGCTCTATGCCTGTCATGTTCGGCATTTCAATATCCAGTATGCATACGTGGGGTTCAAGCATTTCAATCGCTTTTCGGGCTTCAATCCCATCCGCCACTTCTCCGACTACCTCTATATCTTTTTCCAGCTTCAGCAATGAAACCATTGCTCCGCGCAGCATTTGCTGGTCTTCAGCGATCAACACTTTAATCAACCTTATTTCACCCCCGTTTCCGAAAGAACAGGAAGACTGCAGACGATTTCAGTCCCTCCGTTCGGCTCAGATAAAAACTCTGCGTACCCGTCCAGCATTTCCATCCGCTCCCTGATGGAATGCAAGCCATTGCCTTTGGAAAAACGGATTCTTCCATTTCCATCATCCTTTATCCGCAGGCAAGCTTGGCTATAATTGAATGTCCATACAATTTCACACTTTTTTGCGCCGCTATGCTTCATGATGTTCGTTACGGCTTCACGTACACATAAAGAAAGCATTGTTTCGGCGGCAGGGTTCAGAACGGTTACAGGCTTCTGCATGTATATATCCAGCTTTATTCCGTTTTCCCCAAGCAGGCTGCGGGATTGTTCCAATTCGTCAATCAAAGATATATGCTTCATATCAGACACAACCTCTCTCACTTGCTTTAATGCAGTCCTGGCTGTATCCAGAATTTCATCCAGCTCATTCATTGCCTCGTCATTATTTGTTTTGACCATACGTTTGGCCAGCTCCGTTTTGAATTTGATCATCGTCAGCGATTGCCCGATTGTATCATGGAGATCCCTGGCAATCCTGAAACGTTCCTCTTCCACTTCCATTCTGCGAATACGGGCATTGGCCGTATCAAGCTCTCCTTGCAACTCGGATGTTTTCTTTTGGATGCGGACCAATACAGGCAGCAGCAGCTGTACAATCATAAATGGCAGCTCAATCGTTGCTACGAATGCGAAAGGGCTTCCCATTGCAGCCTGGCTATAGGAAAGGAACATCAAGAGAATGCCGCCGATACCCATAATTATGTATGACTTCTTCTCGGCCCTGCCCAGCAAATGGGCAAATGTAAAGCCGTACATCAATGCCCATTTATCTATCAAAACCGCAAGGCAAGCAATCACTGCGAAACCGGCAAGGCTTCCGAACGCCAATCGCCAGTCCGTTTCCCATAAGCAAATATAAAAACAAAACAAATAAACGAACACCAGCCCCAATATAAGAAAAGGGCTGGCATCGGACTCAGTCACTGCCACCTTATACAGCAAAAATACAAGCAAGATTACATCGATTAATAGATATTTCACCTGTTCTTTCGGATATATACGGCCCATCAGCTGCCTCCATTATACTGATTTCCGTTCCAGTAGCCCGATTGCCCGGCGGCGTGACGCTTCCATCGGCCCTTGGTTGAATGCTGTCAGCCAGGCTTTGGCAAACAACATCTGGAGCATGGCAATCACCAGCCACACAAGCACAATCCCGGCTGAATTCAATCGTAATCCTAATCCCAAGCCCCACCCGTAAAAAGTGAATGTAGCCAAAGTATTCTGCAAAACATAGCAGCTCAGAGACATTCTCCCTGCATTCTCCAGCCAGGACCAAATTTTCCAATCACCGTGTCTCTCTACTATTTTAGCAAAGATAGCCAAATACCCGATAGACATAATTGGAGCAAATAAATAGCGGACCGGGAAATCAAAGGCACCACCCGGAATGAAGATTAGCAGATTCAAAGGAATACCGGCAAACAGCCCGATTCTGAGCAACTTTCTGCGGTACACTCTTCCCGCCTGAGTATCAGAAAAGACACCCGACCTCATGAATCTGACACCCAGCAACATTAAAAAGATATTCATCGGTAGAATGAAAATGGCTTCTGAACGTAGATAAAGGAATTGATCGAGCCTGTATTTCACCTGATCGATCCAGGCACCTTCCTGATATAGGGCCATACTTTCCCCTAAGCTTCCCATGGTGAAGCCGGCTGAAGTGAAATGAAGAACGATTCCACCCACCAAAATCGGGAGCATAAAGATGGCGTGTACCCCTCCGAAGACTCTGAATGCTATTTTGACAGAGCGATCCCCAGTCCCGACAATGAATGAAACTATGATCGCCGCAACTCCATAGCTCATCAGGATATCGTATTCCATCACCAGTATAAAATGGAGCAACCCTTCCATAATGAGAAAGACAGAAACCCACAAATACATGCCCGGCCAGTGCTTTCCGTTTCTTACCGATTGGCGGTATTTCAGTTCAAGGCCTGCACCAAAGAGAATCGTCAATAAACCCAGGAACTTACCATTCACCAAAAACAGTACAAGTACGCGCAAAAACTCATTCAAAGATTCCCATGGTGAATGATCAATCGTAAATAGAGGGGCAAGGCTCCCCAAATAAGCGAAGATCCATATATTTGTACCAAGCGTTCCTAAGACGGCAATTCCCCGAAGAATATCAAGAAGCCGTATTCTCTGAGTGGTTTGTTCCATAAACAACATTCCTTTCCTGACTTGTTACATTCATTGTAATCAGGAAAGGTTCGGTCTCCCATTCACTGCTGTCATAACATGTTTATGACAGCTGTCATACCTTATGTTGCTGCCATCAAGTTTCAGGGTTTATTTTAAGGAGTTTTATCCAAAAATAGGGCTCTATTGCCCACTGATGATATATGTAGATATTTATATACACTCCCTGTCTATGTTACACATGCATGGTATGTCTTTTAGGTGTTATACGAATGAAGGATAGAGGGTATCCGATTTACTGAATGACTTAAGGTTAATCGGGATACGATATGTATCAACTAAACAGCAGCATGAAGGAGCTAATCCTTACATGCTGCTGAGATTTCTAAAATGCTGGAATTGAGGTTTCTTTGAAGTTTTTTTCTAAAAATGTACGGATTTCTTCACTTGTTATTGCCTCTTTAAGTTTTTGGATTGCTTCGTCGTCTTGATTGTCTTCTCGTGTTACAAGCTGAATCGCGAAGTCATTTCCCGGCAGCTCTTGCAAGAGTGCATCTTCACTCGGTGTCAAGCCCAGCGGCGATGCATATGCCG